>JAHDBS010000244.1:0-3660 GCA_020630225.1 Anaerolineales bacterium
TCAGCACATTGAGCGTCTCACCAGTGGCAACAAAAAGCTGTCCGGTTTCTTCAAACACAATTGGCCCAGCCGTAATGGCATCAGCTAAGACTTGCTCCCAAACGACATCACCAGTTGTCGGGTCAATTGCCAACACGATTTCGTTTTCAGCGGCAATAAAAATGCCGGAGTTGGTGACAGCAGGGGGTAACCGCAGCGCATCCATCATAAGCAACGGTTCGTGTTCGCCCGTTTCAACCTCAATCTGATGCAGAATGCCAATATCATTCACTGCCAAAATCCGGCCATCGATGGCTTGGGTTAGCGCAACAATGGTGCCGTCTTCAAAATCAGCCGGATTGATGCGCCATTTCAACATTCCTTCCCAGCGGCTAAAGGCATAAATGCCGTCATCAACGGTGGCAACAACCACGACTTCCGTTTCATCGCCATAGGCGAGTAAGGGCTCAGTGCTGAAGGCATTGCTCACGCTAGTGCGCCAGTGTTCTTCGCCAGTGGCCCAATCGACGGCTGCAATTGCACCGTCATCACCAGTGACAATCACTGTGCCTCCCGCAGCGAGAATGGGTTGCGAGAGCGGTTGCTCTAAGTTCAACGTCCAACGTGGATCAGGATTGATAGGAAATAGCCAGTTTTCAATAAAACGGCGCTGCGCAAAATCGCCGCCATTCATCCGCCAACCTTCGGTCCACCATGGTCCTTCTAACGGCAGGGCGTCCTCTTCTGCCTCTTCCGGCGCTTCTTCTGCGGCTATTTCAGCTTCGGCTACTGTAGCGTCTGTTAGGCCTACAGCGTTACTCAAGTCGTCAAAGTTCAGCGTCTGCGCAGCCAAGACCACGCCAAGGATGCCCATGATGGCAATCAGTGGCATCAGCCAGCGTTGACGTGACGTTGGCGTTTGCTGGGCCTGCAACGGCAATTGTTTTGCGGGGACCACACCCTGCATCGATTGGCTGAAATCGCGCACGCTCGCAAAACGATTTTCAGGCGCTTTGGCGAGTGCTTGGTCTAGCGCAACTGAGACCGCTTCAGGCACGGTTGGGTTATGTTCAGTGATTGCTGTCGGGGCAATATAGAGTTGCTGTTGGAGCAGCGCAGGTGTGGTTTCTCCGTTGAACACAGGGCTACCAGCCAAGGCTTCATACAAAATGGTGGCCAAGCTGTATTGATCAGCGCGGCCATCGACGGGCATGTTTTGGATCTGTTCTGGGGCCATATAGCGCGGCGTGCCCAGAATGTCACCCGTGGCTGTAACCGCCGGCGCCGATTCAAGTCGGGCGAGGCCGAAGTCGACAATTGTTGCTTGGCCTTGTGGATTGACAATGATGTTCGCTGGCTTCAAATCGCGGTGGATCACGCCTTGTTGATGTGCATAATCGAGGGCGCTGGCGAGTTGATCGGCCAGGCGCAGGCAGGCATCCAAGGCCATCTGCCGATTTTGCGCCAAGATCTCTTTGAGCGTGATGCCTTCAACCCATTCCATTGCAATGTAAGGGTAAGCATCGTGTTGACCAAAGTCATAGACCGTTGCAATGTGTGGATGCTTGAGCCTTGCAATCATGGCTGCTTCACGCTGGAAACGTGTGAGTGCGGTGGCATCTTGACCTAGGTGAGGCGCAAGTAGCTTGATTGCCACCGACCGCTGCAACTGTGCATCTTCGGCCCGATAGACGATCCCCATTCCACCTCGACCAATCTCTTGGATGAGTTCATAACGATCAATAAAGTGCCCAGGGCCAAGCGGCGTTTGCATACGGTTATTGTATACGACTGCAAACAAAAATTCGCATTCGAATGCACTAGTCACTTCCAGAGCAGGGTGTTCTAAATAGCCTCAGTTCTGAATACGAACGACATAAGAAAGAAGGTTTTATATCGTTATTGGGACGCGAATTCAGCTAATGAAGCGAATGACAAGAAAAAATTCGCTTCAATTCGTCTTATTCGCTAAATTCGCGTGTTCCAAACCACATCGTCGGACCCAAAACCAAGTCGTTGCCACGATCCTTCACATTGCGCCCCCTTCAAGCCCCTTTCGCGCCCCTTTGGAGACCAGTGGGAAAAAGCGCTGCGATCTAACCTAGAAGTATCAAATTTGTAATTCGTAAACCGTAATGCGTAAGCGCCTTGTGTGTCAATCACGCAGGCTAAGGGCGAAAACGCTTTTACGCATTACACCTTACGCTTTCGTAGGAGCCTTCCATGACAACACTATCTCGCCGTGAATTTCTCCGTTTTCTTGTGCCAGACGCCGCTCCGCGGCAGCGTTCGCAAGTGAGTGCAGAGGTCCATTTGCTGAATCGGTTGAGCTATGGCGCAACGCCCAAGTCAGTGGCCGACGTGCGCGCAATGGGCATCACCGCTTACTTAGATCGTCAGCTTGATCCTGACTCCATTGCAGACCCGCTGATGGAGGAGTGGTTGCGGCGCAATCCAATTTTTGAGATGGCGGCAGATGAACTGGCGCGCCTGCGTAATGGCGAAGATCGCATCAATTACGCGCTGATCAAATCGATGACTCAGCGGGCGATTTATAGCGAGCGGCAACTGCTAGAGCGCATGGTGGAATTTTGGGCAGACCATTTCAATGTCCCAATTGGTGGTGCATATGCGCTCAACTTGCTGCCATTTCAGCGGGATGTGATTCGCAAGCATGCGCTGGGCAATTTCCAAACCATGTTGGTGGCGACCGCTAAACACCCGGCTATGTTGGAATATCTGGATAACTTCACCAACATCGCTGGGGCACCGAACGAAAACTATGCCCGTGAGCTAATGGAGTTGCACACCCTAGGCGTTGATGGTGGTTACACCGAGCAAGACGTGGTGGAAGTGGCGCGAGCCTTTACCGGCTGGCGTGTCGATTGGGACACCGAAACGGAGTTCTTCTTTGATCGACGTGACCATGACACCGATGCAAAGACCATTCTGGGGCGCAGACTACCCGCGGGGCGGGGCATCGAAGACGGGTTACATGTGCTCAATATGTTGGCCTATCACCCGCAAACGGCGCGGTATATCTGCACCAAGCTCGCCCGACGCTTTGTGAGTGATGCGCCACCTGCAAGCTTAGTCAATGCGTTAGCGGACGTTTGGATGACAACCCAAGGGGAGATCAAACCCGTGGTGCGGGCTTTGTTTCTTTCGCCAGAATTTGCGGCCAGCCAAGGTCAGAAATTGCGCCGTCCGCTGGACTTTTTCATTGGTAGTCTGCGTGCATCTGGCACTGAATTCAAGCAAGCCTACGTTGTAGAAGAAAAGCTAGCAGAGCTAGATCAAATTCCATACGGTTGGCTGCCACCGAATGGCTATCCAGACACGGCCAAAGACTGGATTTCAACCCAAGGCATGTTGACCCGTTGGAATACAGCGATGTTTGTCACGCACGAGGCGCACAGTGGCTTTGAAGATCGCGTCGAAGGCGTTGTCAGTCATTTACATGCGCGTCATGCCAAACCAGCCACAGTGGGCGAACTGGTAAGCCTTGTGTCTGAGTATGTCTTTGGTGAACCACTCGCCAATGCTGACCAGCAGCAGTTCATTGCCTATGCCAGTAACAATCAAGGTGCAGACACACCGCTTACGACGCAACTTTACGCGCAAAAACTTGCCAGCCTCTACGGCATGATGCTGGCCTCGCCGCTCTATCAGTGGCGGTAG
>JAHDBS010000244.1:3760-5236 GCA_020630225.1 Anaerolineales bacterium
TTAGACCTAAACGGAGACTCAATCTTATGAACCGTCGTGATTTTCTCAAAAATGCAGGCATTGTTGGCGCTAGTGCGGCGCTGTTCCCAAGCTGGATGCCAAAACTGGCTTTTGCGCCACCAAAACAAGACACCGCTGGTGATGTGCTGATCTGCATCTTTTTACGGGGTGGCATGGATGGGCTTAGCTCAGTTGCACCATATGGGGATGGATCGCATTACTACAACGCCCGCCCAACGCAAGCGATTGCGGAGCCGGGTAAAGGCGCAAATGCGTTGTTGGACCTCGATGGCTACTTTGGCTTGCATCCGGCGCTAGCACCATTGCGTGATTTTTACCTCGATGGTGACTTGGCAATGGTGCATGCCTCTGGGCTGACTGACAGTACCCGGTCTCACTTTGATGCCATGACCTATATGGAATTTGGCACGCCGGGCAGCAAGACCACTGGCACTGGCTGGATTGCGCGCCATCTTGAAAGTGCAGCTTGGCAAAACGATTCGCCTTTTCGCGCCATTGGAATGGGCACCATTTTGCCGCAATCATTGCGCGGGCCTGTGTCGAGCTTGGCATTGAAATCGATCGCTGACTTTCACTTCAAAGGACGGCCTGATGAAATGCAGCGCCAACTGGCGTTGCTCTCGAATATGTATGGCGCCGTCGGAGACCCGCTTAGCAGCCAAGCAGACCTAGTGTTCAACACCGTTGACATGATGCAGGCGATCCATCGGAGTGGCTATGCGCCCGCGAATGGCGCGAGTTATGCCGAAGATGAATTTGGAATGGGGCTGCAACAGATTGCACAGTTGGTCAAAGCAGATGTGGGCTTAGAGGTCGCATGTCTAGACCTTGGCGGATGGGACACGCATGACTATCAGGGCACCTTGGATGGCACCTTCAATGAACTGTTGACCTCACTCGCGCGCGGCTTGGAAGCCTTGTATGTCGATCTTGGAGATCGGATGCGCAATGTCACTGTGATCACGATGAGTGAGTTTGGCCGCACGATTGACGAAAACGCCAGCGCTGGCACCGATCACGGTCACGGCAATGTGATGTTTCTGATGGGCGGCGGTGTCAACGGGGGCAAAGTCTATGGCGACTGGCCGACTTTAGCACCAGACGCCCGTGCAGACGGTGACCTAGCGATCACCACAGACTATCGCCACGTCTTGGCTGAAGCAATTACAAAACGGCTTGGTAATCAGGCAATTGACCGGATTTTCCCCGGCTTTGATGCGCGGAGTTTGGGCGTGTTTGGATAGGGAGTTGAGAGTGAAAAGTGAATTTGAGCCAAGGTGTGTTTAGGTGCATAGGTGTAATTCACTCTTTACTCCTCACTTGTTTCATCTTTACAACAAGCAATTGATCACAGTAACAGAGGACCAATTATGAAATCAAAACTAACCTTACTCATTGCTATCTTGGCGATTTTTACGACGGGGTGCGCAAAAGCGGTTGCGGCACTAGAGCCGA
>JAHDBS010000244.1:5336-6804 GCA_020630225.1 Anaerolineales bacterium
ATCTTGGCGATTTTTACGACGGGGTGCGCAAAAGCGGTTGCGGCACTAGAGCCGATTGTGGCTGACGTTGCGTCGGCGCAGATTAGCGTGTTGGCAGACGACACGGATGACAGCGACGAGGCGGACGACAACGATCCTCGTGAGCAGGCGATTATTGCGATTGCGCGGGGCTTACCGGAGGTGTCTGAGCGTCTGGTAGGGCGCACTAACTTGGACTCAGAGGCTTGGCCCTCAGAAGAGGATGCCGCGCTTTGGGAGGTCGCATTCTTTTCGGATGACACGGGGGAATATGTCTGGCTAATGTTCAATCCTGACACCAAAGAGATCATTGAGATTGAGGCGGGCGTAGAAGACGTTGCAGCGTTTGAGAGTGATGATGACGATGTCGAAGATGAGGAATCAGACGCTGATGCAGAGGCTATAGAGGCTGAGCCTGCTGGCAACATGATGGGAAATAGCATGGATGGTGGTAATTCAATGCAACCATCCATGTCTATGACGGCGATGGATGACGTTGAAACGAACGGCGACTACGAATTTGACGATGACGATTACGAAGCCAAGATGCAGATTGGGCGCGAGGTTGCGCAGCAAGATGATCAATTGCGCGCAATTTTGGATCAAAATCCGAATTGGCAGGTGGAAGGCTGGCCCGAAACTGATTTACCACAAGGCGTTTGGGCGTTCTATTTTCATTCAGAGAATTGGGAGACTCATCTTGCCAATGCATTGATTGATGTCGAAAACCGGCAAATCGTGGAAACAGAATTGCCGCGGCAGCTGTCAGAAGCGGAGTACGCACAGCAAAAATCTACCGTTGAGCAGCTATTGTTAGCCGATCCCGAAGTGGAGGCCACATTAGGGGCAGCTAGCAATGTCACTATCGAAAGCACCTATGATGGTTTCGGTAATCTGTGGCTGGTGAACTTGTATACCGCTGATCTGGGCTATACGGCTGGCGTGTACTATGGACCGGAAGAGATCGAAGTCTATTGGTTAGAGCCTGCCGATATTGAAGAACTGACTGATGGGATGTCGCCGCGCGAGAAAGCAGTTGAAATTGCTTGGAACGATGAAACGCTCTGGCCTAAGCTTGAAGATACAGACAACTGGACCACGCTTGTCTCCCCACAAGGTAATGGCATTTACGCAGTGGAATTTGTTACAGACAATAAGTCGCTGGCAGTGGTGTTAGTGGATATCAATGTAGAGGTGGTGATGGGGGGATAGTCTGTTGGTGAGAGTTGCGTGACCGATGAAGGTGTTTGGCTATCCAATAGATAGATCCTACGGATGACTTCGCTCAGTGGGACGTGCTAGTGCAGTCAAATAGTTGAGGGGTTTGCATGAAATTTGAACTCGTCATCTTGAGCACGTTTGTGTAACGAATTTACATAAATTTTCATTGCGTGCGAAAGATCAGACGCTGAATTTAGCGAAATTGTGCAATATTTCGGAGACTGATGCT
>JAHDBS010000245.1 GCA_020630225.1 Anaerolineales bacterium
AGGATCTTTTCACGGCCACGTTCAGCCTAAGTCCAGCTCCTTCACACGCTGTTGTTTTAGCAACTTTGGGTATTTCAAACGTGTTCAGGATGACAGTTGCACGCTATACACGAAAGATTAGTAACACAGCCCCGCGCAGCGGTTTGTTACGATCCATGCGTTGCGTCGACCCAAGGATGATACGATCCCCGTCATTTAGAAACACTGGTGCATCGCTCACGCGCTGGCCATTAACATAAATACCATTGGCACTGCCATTGTCTGTAAGTTGCCACGCTTCGCCGACTTGTTCCAACCGCGCATGCACACGCGAGACTTTTTTACTGCCTTGGCAATACTCATGCAAACAAATGTCACTTTCTTTGCTGCGGCCAATGGTCACGGTTTGGCCCGCCAACGGTAATTTTGCGCGAAATTCAGGAACCTCCAAATATGGTCCCGACAGCGTTGTGTCAGCCACTGCTGTTTCCACAGCGGTCTTTAGCATGTCCGACGTAATTTCAACTTCATTTTGCGCAAGCTGTGTATTTTCAATCAGCGTAACCTGCACTGGCCCCACGCGCCTATAAGCACGTGCATCCATTACTTCTGTAAGATGTAGCGTAAGTTCTTGCACCATTTCTGTAATTAATACATCGCGGGCCTGATAGTCTTCTGCAGCAATTCCAATTTCATACACATTATGCACAACCGTCCCTTGCATCAGCTTAGTGCAACTGCGCTCCATACGTTCTTCCAGCAAGTCTGCCAGGCGGCGGCTATCAATCCGCGTTGTCCCGCGTAACCCGTTTACCATTGCGCCTTCCATCGTGCGCAAGGCGCCCTCTGCATTTGAAGGCAATTTGCGCACAGAGCGGGAAAGCTTCCGAACACGCTCTACCAGTATGCTAAAATCTGGTAAAGCTGGTAAAGGCACGTCAATCGAGCCATTAAACCAATCGCCCTGCTCTACCGTTTGCGGCTCCTCAATATAGATCGAGGTTGGTGCTGCATACTCTGGTGCTGGGTCTGTACTATGAATCGCTGTTGAATTTGGCAACATAGCAGGAATAGTCTGACTGCTCGGTAGCGTTGGCTCATCATCACCAATAGCTGGCTGCGTTATTGGCGCTGGCTGAGTTGGCGTATTGACTGTTGCTTGCAGGTCTAACAAGACATCTGCTAGTGTCTGCTGCTCATCCGGCGTCATTGTAAATAAGTCGGCCTGACTTATTTGCAGTAGCCAATCTTGCAAATCGGCCGCTGCAACTACAGGTACGCCATCTTCCAACGCACACTGCCAATCGCAGCGTGGATCTGTAAGTAGGATTGCTGGCTGTATCCGAACCGCTTTCGCCAGTCGCTCGTCACCAAACACGTACGCAGCAATACTCGGTTGGCACATAAACTGGCGCACATGCCCAGCTAAGCGGGCCACAATTGCATTCGGATCCCGCGCAATATTGACATGATCAATCCGAACCGTTTTGCCAACTTCAGCATTCGTGACCTGGCCAGTCCACGCTCGCACTGCCACCACAACGACTGCTGTCGGTAAGACGATAACGCGATCAATTGGCTCGCCGTTAGGCGTAAGTTTCAGGTTATCAATCTGGAACATGGTTGAAGGAGGTGTTTGTATAGTCATAATTTGCATTACACCTGAATAAGTTCAAGCTCTGTATTGCCAAGCTTGATACGGTCTTTCAATTGCAATTCAGTTTGAACAGTGATGCGCTTATTGCCAAGTCGGGTTCCATTTGCGCTGCGTAAATCTTTTAGCAAAATCACATCGCCACTGCGTTCTAGGCTGGCATGTTTGCGTGACATTTTCTTGTCTGCAATTTGCCAATGGGCTTCTACACCGCGGCCAATAATCACTTTGGTATCTACTAATTCAAGCTGCTTCCCTTTATTTGGGCCGCTCCGGACTGTGAAGATCGCTGGCATCGTTTGCGGTTCTTCTGTAAACGCGACTAACTGTGTCGCATCATCATGGGCATGGAACCGCAGAACAGTGTTACCAATCTTGATATTGTCGCCAGACTTCAGCAGCACGGGAACATGCGCGTCTATCAATTGGTTATTGAGTGTGGTGCCATACTTACTGCCCCGGTCTTCTAAGCTAAAGCCTTGTGGGCCACGGCTAACATAAGCATGATCAACCGAAATCGACCGATCCTCAGGAATCAGGAAGCTTGTTACACGCGGCTCACGCGTTACTTGCCGCCCAATTGCATTCTCACCGTCAGTCAACGTGAATGTTTTACCGACTGGCGCTCCGGCAGAGCTTTTTATGGTCAATACATAATTTGACTGTGGCGGGACTGTATTGTCCGTGTTGTCTTGCTCGGTTGGCTCTTCTCCTGTGAAAGCGCCTCGAAATTTACGAATAGGCGCTGGGTCAACTTGATTACTAGCTTGCCACAATCTTTGAAGACCACTAACGCCACCACGCAAGAGCGTTAATGGACCGTATTTGTAAATACCAGTGATTAGCACCCCACTCCCCACGACGATTAAAGTAAACATTGTAATTTCATTCATAGCCAAAACTGCTCCTGTGACTAACATTTATTGCGATAGCCTAGTTATACGGCAGCGTGTCTTCAGCGTGCTGTAATGGCGAAGAGATCCGGAAATGGCGTCTGGGGAGGCGTGGCGCAACAATCTTGGCAACATCAATTAAGACGGCTGTTATATTGTCTGTACTGTGCGCATCATACGCGCAATCAACCAAGCTATTTACCGACTGTTGGGGCGTTTGCTGTGACGCTAACGTGCCTAAGTGGCGTAACGCAACATAGTTGCTAAGCCCATCTGTACAAAGCAACACTCGGTCATGCACGCGTAAATCTGTTGTAAATACGGCTGCATTTATGTTTTGTTTTTTGCCAATACATTTTGTGAGCGCTGTTGGAGACGTATTTTTCAAATATTGGGGCCGCTTTGTTAGATTGCCCACATTGTCATCTTCGGTAAGCTGGTGTGCAGCACCGTCTCTTATTAAGTAGATACGGCTATCTCCAATGCCAGCATAGTAAAGCGTGTTCTCATGCAAAACGACACAAGTTAAGGTCGTACCCATTTTTGAATGTGATTGTCGGCGAAGTCGATTGAGGTAGCTATTGGTGGCCTCAATTGCCCTGGTTAAACTTGTTGCGATGTCTTTTGAGGGGTCGTGATAGTAACGCTGAGAGAGGTCTTGTGCAGCACATTTGCTGGCGACTTCGCCGTTGTCGGCACCGCCAATGCCATCACAGACAATTGCAAGATATCCTTTGACCGCATAAAGCTGCGGATTGTCCGGTTTAGCATAAATCCACCCTCTTTCTCTATCAACTGGTTTTGTTGCAAGTGGTTGCACAATAGTGTACATATCTTCATTATGTTTGCGAACACCGCGTGTTGTGCAGTATGCTGCCGTAAATTTATTCAAAATTGATCTCCTTAAGGCGATATGAACTACCGATACATATCAAATGAAATCGCCTATGTAACCTAACGATAATCTTCGGAGGTTTGTTTTGATGGAAAAAAGAACAAAATCGGATTTGTCATTGCGAAGACATCTGTCCAAAAATCAGACACAACTTCCCCGCATCGTAATGATGCGCATTTTGAAAAGTTGCCATTTCCGGTTTTGTATGGAGGTTAGACAAGCCACTAAGGCGTATGCTATATTTATGTCATCAGCAGACACAAGTTGTTTGTTTACAGAGCAGTGGATTGAGATATTGGCTTACCGGTCCACCCCGAGCGAGACACATGGTGCCTGACACTCGTGAACCGTTCAGCAATGAACATTATCGCCAATGCAAAAGCGGCTAACCTGGCACCGGGTTAGCCGCTCTTAATTTAAGTTATTTACTGTTGCAACCGATGAATTTTATGCAGTGGCAGTATTTTCAGGTGCGATGCTAAATTTATCTGTTAACTTCAACGTGATGTGGGTAGCCTTCTCTACGTCAACACTCCCTACGTACAGAGTTTCGCCGTCCAGCATCAATTTCCCCTCTTCAGCAACAGTCTCTTCATTTAAATAACTTTTATTCTTGCTACCCATATCATAGGCACGCAGCGCTTTATTCTGCAACACCTCAATTCGCAAATGTGTGCGGCTCGCATTGGGGTTTTCAAGCGTAAGATGCGGCGCATTGCGCGCCTCACGGCCTACCAAAAACTCTTCATAACTATGAATTAGTCGCTTATCATTATTGATATTGCCTGGCTCTTTAATAATTAGCTGGCCAATTGGTTGTTTAAGGCTCGCCTCTAACGTTGTCCAGCGCTGGGCGTCAAAACATTTCTTTGCAATATCGATAAGTACAGAAAGCGGCAGCGCTTTATCCACTGGCAATATCGCTCGCGCCGCTTGCATATTAATGTCTGCAATATCACCAAAATAATACCAACGGTCGGCACTCTCAAATTTTGGCGTGCGGCTTTGCGGATGTAAATACGGATGTAACAACGTACAAGCATGCATGCCTTGAAAATACTGCCGAATACGCGGCTGCCAACCTGATGAGAACTGCTTGGTAGCCGCAGTGAGATAGGGCTCCCATTTTTCACGCGCATTCCTCACTTGTTGATATGGATTGCGTCTGCCTTTGGGCACAAGTGGCATTCCACTTGCTTTCAGGCAGCGCCCTTCTACCTTGCTCCAACGAATTTCTTCATAACAATGCTTAAGTTCAAGGTTACAAATTAGCGTTGGCGTCAGCAAAACTGCATCTAGTTGTGTCAGGCGGGAATTTTTTAGGCGGGAACTTGTTTCTGGATCAATATTAAAGATCAGGATCATATCGGTTGTTCCAGCGATCTTGATCAACTCACGCGCCATGCGGTAAACCGCCCACATCTCTTTATTCGCTGTTGTGGTGAAGTCTTTATTTTGAACGTAAAAATGGACAGACATACGCGTTAACCTAAACGATATTTCGCCTCGAACTGTGTTGAAATTTTCACCACTGGCTCTGTTGTGCCATTACTAATTTGTAACTGCACTGGTTGCACTGGTTGCACTGGTTGCACTGGTTGCACTGGATCTTGCTTTACCCACTTCGTCACATCAACCCGCATCGGCGACTTCTGACTTTCGTAAAGCTTCAGCGTTGCAACCACAGTTTTATTGATTACCACATCAACCCGCACTGGCGGTGCAGCAGACCAAAACCATTCATCCCATTCATGCCAAACAATAACCTTTGCAAACTCAAGTTTGACAGCGTCTGGAATGTGGGTGTCGAACGCGACCGCATGCTGCGGCTCGGTCAATGTGAAAGACACTTTCTTACTCTTCAAGGTCTTTGGGCGTCCAATTGCTTTCTTATAGCGTTGCCAAATTTGTTTCCAGTTTCGTCGATATTCTGGCATAGACGCATATTTTTCTAAGAAATGAAAATCGCGTTCCAAATTGACTTGGGCGAGCGCGAAGAAAATCTGTTTATAGGCTGGTTCTAAATGCCCACGGCTAGTGCGCACTAATTTTGCCGCAGCCTCAGCCCGCTGGATGTGATTATCACTAGCCCAATCTAATGCCGCAAATGCATCAAACGTGCGCGCCAATAGCCCAGCGCTTTCAGCAAAACGCCCCGCTACAACCTCAAAAGCATCACTTGCGCTTTCTGTCACCAGACCCATATCTAAAAGTTCATTTAGTGCTTTTGCCACCAGTTTGCGCTCTGGTGGTTTTTCGCGCTGAGGGTGTTGACATTGTTTTACCAACTCTGCAATTTTTTGTGGTTTATCTGTAGCCTGCAACAATCGATTCAACAACACAAGATGAAAACGAGAGGCATACGTTTCATTTAAGAAGTTAGCCCAACCATTCTGAATATATCCATTTGGCTTGCGCAGCACTTCAAACCCAGCTTCATTGAAAAGAGCCGGATAGTGTTTATGCATCACCGTTTCTAATCCAAATGGCGCTGTCAACTGATAAGGAACCTGTTCTTCAATCATCGCAAAATCAAGCGCATCGCGCACAGCTTTGTCACTAAGACCAGTGAGCGCAAACATTTCTTTATAGTCAGACTCAAATGCCTGCCCTGAATGCGTCCGCCTTGAATTGTTCGCTAAAAGGTAGTAAACAGCGTCCATAAACAACATGACTGCCGCTTGATGATTAAGATATCGCGTTGGGAGCTGGTATGTTGGCATAGTGGAGTTTAAGAAGTTTTTGAGGATATGGCAAGTTCTGGAATTAGGCGAAACGTCTTACACACAGATTCGCACAGATTCGCACAGATTCGCAAAATTAATACCTAAATTTACGAAAGTTTGATTTTAGTTGGTTTATCATTGCCCGCAGGACGAGCAAGGATTCTAAAAACCGCAAACAAGTATAAATAGCATTTCTAGAATCCAGTATTGCTCAAAGTTGATTTTTTGTTAGTCATCTGCGAGAATTCTTACGTCACACCAGCAAGGCTTTGAGAATAAAGTCTTGTAATTCTCAGTTTTTTTACGACAAGCAAATAATCTTTAGGCAAGCTGTAACGAGCCCACAAAGTGGACATCGGCTTGCATATTTTGCATTCATTGCTATACACGCAACGAAATGGACGTTAGATTACTTGTCAAACAGCACTCGAAAATTAGCATCCTATACGCGACCGCCTAAACTAAATCCGTATCAGTTGGCGCAAGTTAACAAACTCCTCGAAGACATTGGGGATTACGGAGAAATCAGGCTGATTGTAGAGAAAGGAAAAATTAGATTCATTACCCAGGTCAAATCTGTAAAAGCCTGGAGGGTTAACAATTCTTAAATAAAAAGTACTAGCTGCAACCTGTTTGGCGACCGGGCAGCTAGTACA
>JAHDBS010000246.1 GCA_020630225.1 Anaerolineales bacterium
ACGCTACATATATACATTAGCGGAGACAAATGCCAACATTCAAAACACTATCAGGTGAAAGCATCACAACCGGCAAGGAACTGGGCCGCGGGGGCGAAGGGGTGGTGTATTCCGCAGCTGAGCACACAGATATTGTTGCTAAGATTTATCACGCCGATAGCCGGACAAAAGAACGGGAAGCAAAACTCGCGGCAATGGTGTTAAGCGTGCCAGACAACGCAGTTATAGACTCTGAAAATGGACAGCATGTTGCCATTGCATGGCCAATTGCATTGCTCTATGAACAAGGTGCGTTTATGGGGTTTACCATGCCCAAAGTGGTCAACAGTCCCGACATCTTTCGTGCAATTATCCCCAAACTACGCAGTACGCATTTTCCACAGCTTGACTGGCGGCATCAACATCGCATTGCGCAAAACCTCACTGCCGCGCTAATCGGGCTGCATGCCAAAGGGCATGTCATGGGCGATATCAATCAGAAAAATGTACTGGTAACTGCTAACACGCTTACTACATTGGTGGACTGCGACTCGTTTCAAATTACTACAGAGCAAGGTCAAATCTTTCGGTGTACAGTGGGTGTGCCCGAATATACCGCGCCAGAGTTGCAAGGCAAAATCTTGAGTGAAGTAGACCAGACGATTGCCGATGATCTATTTGGCAAGGCGGTCATTATTTTTCAATTATTAATGGAAGGCTTTCATCCGTTTTCTGGAGTGCCGGTGGATAAGCACTTTTCCATTGCAGGCAAAATGGATTTGTACTGCATTCAGGAAGGGATTTTTCCATTTATTGAGAATGGTCAATTTCTAGCACCACCGCATGCGCCACAATTCAATGTGTTGCATCCGGACCTACAGCGGTTGTTTATTCGCTGTTTTTTTAGCGGGCATCATAACCCGCAATTGCGCCCGTCAGCAAAAGAGTGGTTTCGCGCACTCACGGTTGCATATGAGGACTTAGTGCAATGCTCAACTCTGCCTGACCATTGGCACGCTAGCCATGTTGGCCATTGTCCATGGTGTAAACCAAACCAGGGTCGTAAAGTACCTGCATCGCGGGCTACCCCCACACTACAGCAACCCAAGAACAACATAGCCGCGCCGCAACAACCTCAAACAACACTGTTGCAGTCTTTACAAGGTGTCGTCATGGCGCATCCATTGACCTATATTGGGTTAGCGGCCAACTTGGCAGGCCTTAGTTTGGCAAGCTATATCCCATTCATTTGGAATGTGATTGCAATCGTGTCGGCGCTGTTCGTTCTGCTTCGGTTCAACAATAATCCGGAATTTGCCCCTACTGAGCGCGGTGTAAATTGGCTAAGTTTGGCATATGGCATCACGCAGACGTTTGTCACAGGGTTCTACTTGTTAAGCGGCTTACGCGGATAGACCATGCGTAGATCGATTTGGACGTTAGTTGTCATCAGTATTGTGCTGGTTTTAGTCGTGAGTAACATCGGGCACGTATATACGTTGTTTGGCTGGCGCTCGTTTAGCGCAACATATGCACGCCGATTGGCACAGAACGACCCTGATCTGCATCGCCTGCAAACACAGGTCGCTGCGACAATGCAACCACAAATTCAAGCAGAACAGGCAGAGTTAGAGCTGCGGCAAGAGTTGCTCAACGAACTTCAAATAACAGATATAGATGCCGCCCAAGCAAACGTTGTACGTTTGTTGGCAGACCAGCCGCCAGCGTTTGTGCGGGCAGCGAGTAAACAGGCTGTCTTTTTTCGGGACGATTTTGCACTTGGCTTGCATCCTGCTTGGAACCCAACGCCGGCCAATCTTGAGATGGGAACTGACATCATTGCGACACAAAGTGAAGCAGTGCATATGATTTTGACCGATCCGCTGCTGCCCAAGCATTATCAAGCACATATTCAACTCCAAGCGGATGCTCTCACCTGCGATGGAACGCTGAAAGTGTTTGAAACCAATCAGCACGCGTTGAGTATCTCGTTTACCAAGACTAGCGTCTACATTGACTGGAAAGAGCGCTATGGAGACAGCCGCTCACCACGCTTTTCAATTGCAGGTCAACGTGACAAATGCCCGTTATTAGTTCTTACGGTTACTCCGTTCACATTGGACATTCAAATTGAAGGGCTAGCGGAACATTTGCAGGTTGACACAGTCGGTCTGCCGAACGATCCACTAACGTTGACGTTAGGGGCAGACACGCAACTAGAATATGTTGCCGTGTTTGAATTTGAGTCATAAACGCAGATGCAGATTAATCGGTTGACGTTATTGTTTCTTGTGGCGGGGTTAGGCATTGTCTTGTTGACGCTCAATCAACGTTTCTGGCCAGATGCCGTGCATCCGGTTGTGCCAGATGTAGAGCTAGCCCGCGCAACAGAACTGGTTGCGCTAGAGCAAATAGCCCTTAATGGTGGCGAATTTAATGTAACGCTAACAGCAATAGAGGTCGCTGAAAGCACAGTGCAAGCCAATATCAATGCGGCCATTGCAACGCGTTACGCCGTCTATAAGCCGTTGACACAGGTGGCCCAATTTGCCACGAATACACAAATTTCTCGTAATATTCAGGAGGCTGAACAGTTGGCAAATATCGCAAGTGTGCCAGCAGTTAAAAGCGGAGATACATTGCTACAAGATCGGTTTGAGTTTTCAAGAGATGACAGTTGGCAAGTGTTGAGTGGTGCGCCCAGCGTAAGCAACGGCATGTTGGCTGACCCAAATTCGGAGCCGTTCACCATTCAGCTACCAAAGATTCCGTTTGAAATGGCAGCTTTCCAGTTTGATCTTAGTAACACTGCTTTACCAGAGGCTTGTAACGGCACAGTGAAGATACACATCGCAGAGCAACTTGCGTATACGTTGCAAGTACAGCCAGTGATACAAAGCGAGCTATGGGTGACTTGGGCAGTGCGCGTGGAAAGTGATATTCAAGAATTTCGTCTTCGGTCAACAGCATGTCCTAACATTGAAGTTAGACAAGTTTTTGAGCGCGTGGAAGTCTTGATAGGTGATCGCTTAGTGCATCGGCAGCAGATCAAAAACAGTAATGTGTTTGGGCAAACTGATATACGCGTCACGGTTGAAGGTGCTATTGGCCTAACCCAGCTAAGGATTCGAGAGCTTGAACGCGTCAATTGAGTGATGACAACATGAAGTTACAATATTTGAGCTCAACCGGCGCTGTTGTGCAGTTGTCAAGTCAAACGCTGACAGCAGAAAAGGGCGTCACCCAATACCTAGTGCAAAACGACCCGGCTGTCATTGCACATATTTATGCACCCGACCAAATGACAGCGTCGCGAGCGGAAACGCTCAATACGATGCTGCGGACATCGCCGCTTAATCAGCCGCCGATGTTTACTTGGGTCCAAGCGCTGCTGTATGTCGACAATAACATTGCTGGCTTTATCAGCCGTCGCTTGCCGCCAACCGTGGATATTTTTGATGTAGTTCAGTCTATCTCGGGAACAAGCGCCGTTACAGATTGGGATCAGAAAACGCGCTACGAAATTGCGCGTACTATCATGACTGGGGTGCAACGCCTGCATTCCCGTGGACACTGCCTTGGCGCACTGCGACGCAAGACCATTGTGCTTACAGACAACGATGCCGTCTGGTTCACAAATTGTGCGCAATATGCCATCAATGCGAATTTAGATGCAGTAATCAAGCGCCTGCCGTTCTACACCGCCCCAGAACTTCAAACAGAACAGTCTCAAGTCGCGCTCCCTACGCACGATTTGTTTAGTGTGGTGACATTAGTCTTTCAACTCTTGATGGATGGACAGCATCCGTTTGTGGGAAGCCGAATTACTGGACAATCAGACACGCCAAACGCGCAGGCATTGACCTGTATTCGTGATGGGGTCTTTCCGTATGTCAGCAATGGCCTGTATGTGGCTCCACCCCACGCGCCTGAATTTGGACGGTTGCCAAGAGCCTTACAACGTCTTTTTGTGCGAACCTATATTGACGGGCATCATGACCCTAAGCTGCGTCCTAGTGCAACAGAATGGACAGAAGCTTTAGACAAGGCCTTGCAATCACTCGTGCGCTGCACACAAAACCCAGACCATTGGTACCCCAAAACGTTGACGCACTGTCCAATGTGCACCCAAGCGAAGAAACAGCCAGCGCCTACAGCAGTGCCGCGTCAAATACCAATGCCGGTTATGGCATCAGCGCAACAATCCACAGCAACATCAAGCACTGAGACGACAACCAAGACGGTGATGGCAAAGCCTCAACCGCTTTTCAATCTATGGGTGTTTTACAGTATGGCCGCCAACATAGGTGGGCATTACCTCGCATTGGCTGTGCCGGTTGTGTTTCAACTGCTTGCAATTGGGTTAGCAGCGCGGGCGCATAATTTCTTTCGCCAGCCGAACCCCTTAACACTCTGGGAGCGCGTTCTTACGTGGCTTAGTATTTCTGCTGCGTTAGTACAGATCTACCGCCAAATTTCGTGGCTTTTGGAGGTGTTCTAATCATGCGCAATTTTTTAGCGACACATGTTGTCATTGCCATCAGTGTATTTGCCATTTTGACGACGATTTTGTGTTTAGGCGTGTTCCTCGTTGAGGACGGTATAAACGCGTTGCTAACAGAGCCTGTGTTTGACAGGCCATACCAGGCAACAAAAGCAGCGCTGATGCACAATGATGCTGCTGATTCAATAGATCATACGGATACGGCAGAAGGCTCCGCTTATGGCGTTGCAGCAAGCACGATGAACGCAATGCCAGCCCAGGGTTTAGACAAGACCGAGTTAGCTCTACCGACGCCGCTTTTACGCAAAGGCCCAGAATTGCACATGATTACGAACGAAGGGTTTCAACGCTTTTTTGATGGCTTTGCAAGTAAGCTCGGTCCAGAGTGGACTGTCATCGGGGAACCACCCACGCGACGGCAGGGAACGTTGCATCAAATTGAAGCTGACAGCTACCTTGTTATTGCGGATGACACGCTGCAAGACTATGAGTTTAGTCTTGACTTAGTCACGCAGCGCATCAACCGACCTTGTGAGGGGGCAGTCCAACTCAACTTCGGGAATCTCCATGCGCTTGAGGTGCTGATCTCTGAAGGCGCAGTGACGCTGGATCTTAAAGGCACATTCTCTGAAAATGCCTTTGCACGAACCAAAGACATACTAATGCCAAGTGCATTGGAGGGCTGTGAAATGTTGACAGTGCAAGTCAGCGGACCTGAACTCACAGTGTCTTACGCTAACGAGATTGTGCTTGACAACATCACATTGGATGCACCCTACGCACCAATTGCGTTTACATGGTGGGGCGACATTGCCATTACGTCAGCATCTTTGCAGCCTGTCAGGTAGGAGTGGATTATGTGGTTAACAATACGCAAAATCGCGACATATGTGTTCACAGGCACCTTAGCCCTAATGCTGTTATGGCTCCATGCTGCTAGGCCAATTTGGGCTGATTTCCAATACATGATTATCACAGACCAGCTGGTAGCAGATGGCTTAGTAGCCACATCTGCAGAGTCAGATTATGCCTTTAGCAATGTGATCAACGCTGCGCGACCAGCTTATGTCACAGCATTAAGTCCGCAGCCGCTCGCCGATACGACACGTCGCATTTTTGTCGAACAAGAGCTAATTGACGCAGAAAGTGCAGACTTGCAAGCGTTGCCCTTGCAGGAAACGTTTACACAACAACCAACGTCTGTACGCGTGTTGTTAGGTGAGCCTGCTTTAGAAAAAAATCAGCTTTCAACCGGCACACTGAATCAGGCGATGGTGCAGCTTAATACAGAATCAGAATCGGCGACCTCTTTGGTCTTAGAACTAGGGTTTCGGAATGCGACACGCTGCCAGAGCACGCTCAATGTTGTTATTGGGGAGCACGTGCGCTATGAGATTATTTTCAACGACAGTCAAATAGAACACCGGTGGTATGAATGGGATGAAGCAACCCAGAACTGGGCTGCGGCTGTTCGCTTTGTGACAGCCTCACATAACAATTGCTCCACTGTTCGAGTTGATAAGGCCGATGCAAGTTTTGCGACGTACTTGGGCAAGACGCAAGTGTCGCAGTTTAAAGCGTCAGACGGGTTAGATAATCACGAAATCAGCCTGCACTGGGTCGATAATATCCTGATTGATAGCATTGACATGCGTGCCTTGACGGTAGATGAAGCTAAGGTTGTGCAGTCTCTGGCTGCGCAGACATTCATTACTGAAGCATTCACTGACTCGTTTGAGACCGCAATTAGCCCGCGCTGGGAAGTTTTAGCTGGCGTACCGCAAGTCATTGACGGCGCACTTGTAAATGATACAGATGACACAGTCTTGCTGACCTTACCTAGCACTGATTTACGCACGGGGCAATTTGAGATTGAATTTGCTAACGCAGACACAGCTTGCACAGGCACCGTTGCGGTCTATGCGAATAATTTGTGGATGTTTGAATTTTTCTCTGAATTCAGCTTGCTTGGGCTAGCGGTCACCTCACATCCGATGCACGTGATGCAACGTAAAAATTTACCTGTTCGCGAACGAGCGCCTTTGCAAAGTTGTCAGACGTTAATGATTACTGCAGTGGAAGACATCTGGCAAATTTATGCAGATGAGAGACTGCTTTACTCTGGGAAAAATTTCATCGATCCAAATATTCACTTGCCAATCACCCTTGGAATTCGAGGCAATATCGCGATTTCAGAAGTTCGATATTTTGAGATTGAATCAGCTCAGTAACTTAGCAGTAAGTTTCTACAAACCAAAACTAAATGCCAACATTCAAAACACTATCAGGCGAAAGCAT
>JAHDBS010000247.1:0-3844 GCA_020630225.1 Anaerolineales bacterium
ACAGCAACACATAGCACACTGTGTAAGTTAACTACTTAAATTGTAGAAAAGCAGGCGCAGCCCTTCTGGATGCGAAAGGGGCTGAAAAGGGGCGCAAAGTAGGCGGTGTTAGATGGCGCCTAAAAGCGTAGAGGTTAGCAGGGCAATACCTGACTAACCTTGAGTGCGTGAATAGTTATGAAGACAGATCAACAATAAAGGTCGGAATTTCTTCAATTAGCGCCTCACCAGCATCGGCAGAATTGACAAGCACAACAAAGCCAATATCAAGGTCTGGCAGAAAGCCAATGACGCTCAAATAGTTATCAAACGAGCCTTCATGGGACACGACCCGCTTACCATTGACAGTTCGGCTGTCCCAGCCAAGGCCGTAATTCTCTAACGTTGGTTGCCAGGTTTCCATGAGATTAACTTCTGAAATCACCCGCGTTCCGTTAGGCGCGACACCGCGATTAAGCTGCATTTGGATGTAGTACGCCATTTCGGTCACACTAGCTTTCAAAGTGCCAGACGGTGCCAGCGCATCACCATCGTAATCTTCTGGATAGGCCTCCACAACATCATTGCCTTCGTATACATATGACTTGCCATAATTAGGGTTTGCTTGGGCATCGCTAACACGTACAACGGCGGTTGTCATTCCGATCGGCTTCAAAATGCGCTCTTCAAGTAGCTGTGCGTACCCATCATAAAGCGGTGCTGTTGCGCCATTGGCCGCAATTACGCCTACATAGCCAGCCACAGACGATGAAATATTGCTATAGCTAAAGTTTTCACCGGGCACACCAGACAGTTCTACATCAACCACATACGCTAAGACGTCTTCTGCTGTCGCATAGTCGATGTCAAAATCATCTTCAGCATAGTCTGGGATGCCGCTTTGCATACTGAGCAGGTGACGCATTGTGACTGTTGCTGTTGCAGCATCATCTTCCAATTCAAAATCAGGATAAATCTCAACGATTGGGGTGTCCCACCCAAACAGCCCTTCATCAACGAGCGTTGCAACCATTGCTGCCGTCATCGACTTGTTCGTTGAGCCAATGTGAAACAAAGTATCTGCGGTAACTGGCAAATCCTGAGCAACATCTCGATAGCCGAACCCTTCAAGGTATAGGGTGTCATCCGCTGAGATCACAGCGATGGCAGCACCAGGCAGGCCAGTCTCATCCATAATCTCTTCGACGAGTGCGGTGAGATCTGCGCCAAAGTTGGCATCAGAACCGCTATGATTGGCATCAAGGTCAGTGTGCTCAGCTGTGTCGATGTCTAATTCGTCTTCATAAAAGGCGTCATCTTCTACCGCACACCCCACAATACTCAGAGTAGAGATAAGCAGGATCAAGCCCATTCGAAAGAGATTACGAGAATTCATAGCAAGTTTGTGTTTACGCCGCTGGCGCAATTGTAAATGTTAGCCCGCTGCCTGCCACTGCGGAAGCTGCGCTTTCGTGAAGCACAGAGAGTGCCCCGCCCCAATCGATGCGCATGGGCACACCATTACGCATAGTAAAGCGGCGCGTTTCCTGTCCTGCTTGCGTTTCGACAATATCATCACCATTCCACTGTAATCGAATCTGCCCAACAATTGACAAGTCAGCTTCTGCCACCTGAATATAGTCAAACGGCAGCTCTGTCACAAAAGGCAGTAATATCGGATAAGCACAGCTTGGATAATATCCAGCTGGGAATGCAAACGCCGTCCAATCTTGATCTCCATACTTCAACGCTACCACTTGATTTTCAGCAAGCTTGAGTTCAAAGCGATTGGTGTAGACGTCATTCTCTGAAATGCGGAAACGGGTAACGCTCAACAAGCGGTCATCACTATAGCCAAGGTAGCTATATCCGCAAGCAGTGCCATTGAGGCGGAAGTCATAGAAGAATTCTTTCATTTAGAAGAGCCTGATCCTATTCCTCATTCCGATTGCAAAGAAATTCTAAAAACTCTGAAAACGACTTGAAGTAAATATCGACAGCACTGTGCAGGTTCCACGGTGACGTATCTTCCCCATCGGCCACGCAGCCAAAGCTTGGGCTTGTAGCGTCACAGCACAGGTAATACCAGTGCTTGTCCGAATGTTCACCGATCACCAGCCATTCTTCGCGCGCAGATTTACCCTCAATATAGTCCGCTGCTGTAATCATTTCCGTTTCACGAATGATATCTTTCCAATCCCACAAGAATACGTTCGGAGCGCCAGACAGATAAGCATAGCCTTCGCCAAAATATTGCAAGAAGCCCACAAATGCATTGGGCAACGCAATGGTACGCGCGCTCGATGCAAATAGATCTGAGAAGTGGGCTTGTATCTGGGCTTGAAATTGTGTCACAGCGGAAAGATCTTGCACCGGGGCAAAGTCAACATTGCCACTGCGGCCACGGATTTTCTTTACAGTTTCAATCATTTCTTTTCTATAGCTGCCGCTCCACAGATTGTGAGAAAAATACAAATGCTGCTATTCGTGCAGCTTTGCGCCTTTGAAAATCTTATCGACTAGCTTTCGTTCTGTCCGGATAGCCATCCCTACCAGCGGCAATTCGTCTGTAGCATACTGTTTAACCGTCGCACGGTTAGCAGCGTCATGTCCTGTCGCAAACATATCTTCGATGTAAATCGCGGACTTGACGGCATTGCGCTGCGCCCGGGCGAGAAAGGTTTGCAGTTTCGGTCGCGGCGCCTTCAGCACGACCATCGGCTGGATGCAAAGCGCACTGTAATTCACAGCAGACGCATCTTCATAGGCCGCACCCATAATCCCTTCTGTGTCGCCCATCACACCAGAGGTCAGAAACGCAACCACGTTCAGACGCTGCCACATGGCTAAGTCGTCTGCCACAACAATCGCAATTTTGGTCTCAAAATTCATATAATATGTACCCGTTTGTTAGCGCAGTAACATCCAAATTCCAACGGCAGTCAACAACGCTGCAAAAATTTTTCCTTGCCACTTGACGCCAAAATCAGATTGAAAAAAGCGTTGCAGCAAACTACCTCCAAGTACCCAAGCCAGCAAACTACTAACAATCAGGCCAAGCAACGCAATGGTTAGCACAATGTACGCCGTCTGACTCGATGTAGCTGGGTCAAGAAATTGCGTATACATAATGAGCGGCACCGTCAGTGCTTTGAAGTTGAAAAACTGCACAATCGCGCCTTCGCGAAAGCCAAGTTTCGTCTCACTTGACCCTGACATGCCTGTAGAGCGCCAAAACTTATACGCCAAATAAAACATGTAGGCTGCGCCCAGATATTGAAACACTGTCGCAAGTGCTGGTTGACGCACCAGCAGTTCCCCGACACCTAAAGCGACGACGGCTATCTGGATCGCAAAGACGGCAACAATGCCCCACATCAACGGCAACGTCCGTGCTGATCCATACTGTGAAGCCGATGATGACAGCAACACATTCGCCGGCCCAGGGCTAATGGTAATTGGGAAGAACGTAAAGAACCACGCAATGGCAAGCTCAAGCGTCATGATCTGCCTCCCATTTGGGTTGCAAACGCGCCGGGTGTAATGCCTACAAAGCGCTTGAAACTCCGCGTAAGGTGGCTCTGATTACTAAAGCCAACAGTATGCGCAACCGTTGCCAACGGCTCACCACGCAAAATTAGGTCTTGTGCCCGCTGCACCCGCACATTTTGCACATACGCATGGGGCGGCATGCCAACTGTCTGATGAAAAACACGTAGAAAGTAGTAGCGGCTCAGGCCAACTTGGTTAGCAAGCGCCGCTAACTCTAATCGTTCTCCAAAGTTTGCTTGGATGTAATCGATTGCGTGTTGCACCGCCCGCCGTTCGCCCCCTAACTGTTGCCTAGACAATTGCGGCTCAGCAT
>JAHDBS010000247.1:3944-6752 GCA_020630225.1 Anaerolineales bacterium
CCGTTTGGCGGCGTGTAGTATTTTGTCCCCTTGTGGGTAAAAGATTGCAACCCATGGTCTACGACGCATAAAGCGTAATGGTCGTGGGTATGCCGCGGGTAGGCATAGGTGACATGCGCCCCGACCATGAGCCGCAGGTTCAACCGTGCATAGTGCCAATACTGACGATGATCTTGTAATTGCAACATAGCCTAACTGTAACAGTCCAGCCGACTTAGATCTTGCAAATAATTGCGCAATTCACCTTGAATTTAGAGACCGTGGGTGCCCTTGTACCCAGCCCGTTCCGGCGCTTGCCAGTCGCCAAGCGTGTCATCAGCCGGTTTATAGACCTCAATCCGGAGCGGGCCACATACCGCGACGTCGCTCGAGTGTGTTTCGGAACAGTCGCCCCCTGGACAAGCAGAGAGCCCAACCAGTAAATCAATTTCGGCAAACAGCTCCAAATAGTCGCCACCCCGCACAGGACTTGCTTTGATGAAATACTGCTTAGTATCTGGCGTAAACCCAGAGCACATGAATAAGTTGAGGACATCATGCACGTATGGTTCAACGTCGTTGGCAGAGAGCCCTGTATGCTTGGCCAGCGCCCGGATTAGGTTCGAATGACAGCAATTGTCATAGTCTTTGCCGTGCAAGTAGGCATTTGTATATGGATCGCAGCGTGTTCCGATCACATCATGAACACTGCCTCCGAAGTCATCCCAGCCGTACCAGTCTAAGGTGTCATTCGTAATGGTCGCCATTGGGCGCAGGTAAGGCATATTGCTCATCAACTTGTCGCCCGTGCTGACATGACTGCCATATAGCGCACGGGTTTTACCACTGTAAAAACGCTCCGCAATGTCATGGGCATTCCACAAATTTACATCGCCCACCTGTGGCGTATCAACACACACTAAACGTACAAAGTGCCCCTTGGGCACCGCGACAATGTCTGCATCACGCGGTTGCACTGTCACTTGATTGATAAGTCGCATACTCTCACGCGCTGCTTCAAACAGCGTTGGGTCATATGCTGGCAACGAGTCCGTTGGATAACAAATCACGGGCGTGAAGGCCTTGCGTTCGGCTGCATCTGCCGGAGCAGGATTAGTGGGCGTAGGTTTCATATAGGTGTCCTTTGCTAAAGTTAGTGCGCACTTAGCAATTGTACTGGTAAGCCTCACGCAGGTAGTCTACAGCTTCAGCATCGAAGGCTTCCACCTCTGCGAGCGTCATACACACCTGCATCGTGCTTTGAAAATTGCAAGATTTCAATCGACCCCGCGGAGTCTGATCTGCCAATCGCAAACCGACATCAACCCGCTTTTTAGTGGTTGGCTTGATGCGCGCAAACGTGCGCTTCGGTGTCACTAAGGACACATATGACTTGCGCGTCTGGATAGTAAAGTCACCAAACGTGCTAACCGTTTGTACAATCGCATCATAAATCGGACGCAGGTGCGCACGATCTGCATATTGCCCATCAACGAGTTCATCGGCTGTCGCACTTAAAAAGTCTGGATAACCAAAGTGCTCCATGACCAGCAAATTCTCGGCATAGCCCGAGATGCCTTGCTCTTTTAGCCAGCGGCGCAAATAAGCCTCATCCGCTGGTGCTAGCTGAGTAATCGTTCCATTCCAGTCTTCCAACGTGATGTCAGACTGAGCCGCGAGCACGCGCAGCCACATCTCACGGTTACTGTTCCAATCTAAAATGTTTGCCATTACAGATCTAAGCTAAAACCGAATTGTTCCTTCCATATATTGCACCGCTCGCCCGGCAATCAAGACGCGATCACCTTGCAATTCGCAATGTAGTTCACCGCCTCTCTGTGACAATTGCTTGGCAGCAAAGTTTGTTTTCCCAAGTTGCACTGCCCAATACGGCGTCAACGCACAGTGAATAGAGCCAGTTACCGGATCTTCGGGAATACCGGCCCATGGCACAAAGTAGCGTGACACAAAATCGGCGGTATCGCCTGGCGCAGTGATCACCACGCCGTACGGATCTAGCGCTTCAAACTGCCCAAGCGTTGGCTGAAGCGTTGCGATTTCAGCTTCTGACTCAAAAATTGCGTAATAGTTCGTATCCCCAGCCGTTTTGAGCACCGCTTGTGGCGCTTTACCAAGCCCAGCTAATAAGGCGTCTGGCGCGTTACATGGCTGCGGATCAATACGAGGAAAGTCTAAAACCATGAATCCGTCAGCGCGTTTTTGTACGCCTAACGGACCGCTCAAGCTAGCAAATCGCACTTGGCTACTCTCCGGCTGCAAATGCTCGAAGATTACATAAGCACTCGCCAACGTCGCATGCCCACACAGCGGCACTTCATGCGTCGGTGTAAACCAACGCAAGTGATATCCAGCATCAGTGGGGACAAAAAATGCAGTTTCAGACAGGTTATTCTCTAAGGCAATATTCTGTAAAGTCGCATCAGGCAACCATGCATCTAAGGGCACCACTGCCGCGGGATTGCCGCGAAACACATCACTAGCAAAAGCGTCAACTTGATACAACTTCAGGGTTTGCATAATTTCTCTATTCTTAGTCTCTGACAGTTAGTGCGCTCGAAAAAAGCTCCAGATTGCAGTAAACATTGCTGCATTAGCAGCAGGACTGCGCGGCCCACCATGCTCCATGCCTTCAACCACGACATATTGGATTTCGTGTCCATTGACACAACCATTATATGAAGCTGAAGCTGCTGCATATTCTCCCCAAGCTAGCGCTGTTTGCACAGGTGTAAGCGTACAACCAAATTGTGCTGCCCAGTTTAGCGCACTGTCCTGCGCCGACAAAAACTCACCAACGGGCGATCCACC
>JAHDBS010000248.1 GCA_020630225.1 Anaerolineales bacterium
GGCATTCGTGCGGGGGATCAAATCTTGGCTGTAGACGGCTTTCGATATTGCTGTGCTGGCAATGGCGAGCCATTTGATTTTCTATCAGGCCCTGGTGATGTTCCAGTGGATATTTTGGTGCAAAAACCGACTGGAGAAGTTGTTGAAGTTACCGTCAATCGGGCACCTATCAAATTGAGTGCTGAGATTGAAACCGCTCGGTTTGGGGATATCGGATATATTCGAATCAACACTTTCTTTAGTCATGACATCCGAGCAAAATTTGACGCTGAGTGGCAAGCGTTGAACGGCAATCAAGACCTGCAAGGGTTAGTAATTGACCTACGAACAAATACCGGCGGGCTTATTAATCCAATGCACAACATTTTGGCAAATTTTGTAGATGGCGATTTGCATTGGTATTACGAACCGTATGCTGAAGAAGGCAAGTTAATCCCGCGCAATATGCGTGGCGATGATGTATTGGGTTCGCAGTCTATTCCGTTGGCTGTATTAGTGAGTGAGGCAACTAACTCTGGCGGCGAATTGTTCTCAGGTTACTTAGCCGTGAATCAAGGCCATCGGACAACAATCATTGGGACCCCAACGCACGCTAACATTGAGAAAATTTCCCCAATTGAACTCAGTGATGGCTCCGTGTTGTATTTGGCGACTGACACCATTTGGCCGTTAGAAGGCAATTGGGAAGAGGATGGTATTCCCATTGATATTCTGATGCCATTTGATTGGCAATACTTGGGTGACCCAATGTTAGATGCTGGCTTGAAAACAGCGTTAGACGTCCTAAATTAGGTATCTCAGTCTGCCAGAATATGCTACCCTTGGCGGTAGCCCCATTTGCAAAAGAGAGGATTTGTTATCACTGCGAAAGTAACTTTGCCGCCACCGTCTATTACGCTAACGAAGTCAGACGCTCGTCGTTTTATGTTGGCGCATCAACGTTTGCTTACCCCGCGTCAACTGCAAGGAAAGCAAGGCGTTTTAGATTTTGTAAAACATGTTGGGTGCATTCAGTATGACCCGATCAATGTGGTGGGGCGCAGTGCAGACATTACCTTACAGGCACGCGTTGGAGATTACGCGCCTGCATATTTGGAGCAGTTGCTTTATCAAGATCGCCAGTTGATTGATGGTTGGGATAAAGTTGCATCCATTCATGCAATGGAAGACCGCCCATACTTTGAACGCCATCGAAAGGCGATGCAAGATCGGCATATCAAGAGCCCTGCTCGTGAGATTTTGCCACATGTCCTCAAAACAATTGCGGATCGTGGGCCGCAGCGTGCGCAAGACTTCCAGCATACGGCCTTAGTCATGGGGGGCTGGGGTAAGCCTATTCGTATGGCGCGTGAAGCACTAAACGTGCTTTATGACGTTGGCGATCTTGCGTTGCATCATCGTGTGGGTGCTATTCGCGTCTTTGACTTAGCCGAAAATTTGATCCCAGAAGAAATTTTGCACGCGGAAGAGCCAAACCCCAAAGACGTTGACTATCAAGATTGGCATGTGATGCGTCGCGTTGGCAGTATGGGCTTGGTGCAAGCGTTTGCAGGGGATCACTGGAATGGGATTACCAACGTAAAAAGTATTGCGCGTAAAGCGACGCTGCGCCGCCTGGTTGAAGCAGAAAAGTTGACCACAGTCGAAATTGAAGATGTCCCGCAGCGTAAATTCTATGTGCGCACAGCAGACTTGCCGCGTCTTACACTGCTCAGAATGCAGGAACCTAAGCCCAATGCTAGTCTGATTGGACCATTGGACAACCTCATTTGGGATCGTGATCTGATCCGCGAAGTTTTTGCATTTGATTATGTCTGGGAAGTCTATAAGCCCGCTGTCAAACGCCAATACGGTTATTATGTGCTGCCAGTCATATACAAGGATCGCTTTATCGCTCGCGTGGACCTTGGCTTTGACAAGAAAACGCGCATGTTGAGTATTGAAAATTGGTGGTGGGAATCGGGCGTCACGCCGGATGAAGAAATGCGCCAAGCATTAATTGACGCATTTCAAGCGTTTATGCGCTATTTAGACACGCGCCAACTTCAACTTGGCGAATCATATGTAGGAGAGATCCTGCTGGATAATATCGTTTCGAAGGCTCGGATGTCCTGACGGCTTATAGCCTGCCAAAATCATTGGGTCGATGGTAAGTTGGCCTAATACCGCGTAGTGATCCATACCACTGCCGCCGTCTAAGCGATTGGTGCCATCCGTTAGCCCCAAGACAACGCTTTGTCCGTGTGCAAAATTTGAAACAATATGATCTAGCGTAAAGCTGCGCCATAAAAACTGATGCGTAGCCTCTGGTTTCTGGCGTTTGTTTTGTTTAGCATGATGCCGATATGGCCGCTTTGCGTCAGGCATTCCTGCGTGTTTATTCCATTCGCGGACAGACGCGTCTGACGTACGGAATGGATCAAAGTTCAAATCCCCAACAATTAAGTTGTATGGCGCACTTGCCAACGGCTTAACCCCATTATTTGTTTTGAAAATACTTCGGATGGCATTGACTCGCCATGTGACACTGCGTGATGAGAAGTGCGCGAACACAATGTTGAACTCAAATTTGCCTAAATAGGCGGGGATGCTAGAGACACAGAATTTATCAAAGGGGTCTGGCGCAAAACTGATGGTGCGCGCTGCAGCTGGATAATAATCGCCTTTGGAGCAGCCTGAAAATCCACCATGTTCAACGTGGATTGCAATACAAGTATGGTGAAATGTACTGTCGGTGACAATGGTGTACTTGTCACCAAGCAAGCGCCTTGCTTGTGAGTCTTTATAGTCAGACCACTTTTCCTGCGGCGTGTCGTTATAGTTGATTTCTTGTAATGCAACTATGGAGGGTTGGTGATGTCGAATGCGCTTTGCGATCGCACGTTCGATTTTTGCCTCACAGAGATTATATTTCTTCTTACGGCACTTCAAGCTGAGGTTGCCAACATTTGCTGTTAGGACCGAAAATTTACTCAACACTATATTTTCCATCTTTCGTTACTACCTTTACTCATTACACATTAAAACCCGTTGGAATGCGGTTATAACTTAGGTGTAAGGTCGTGTGAAATTAGGAAGCATTAGTAAATATTCTAAAAAGTTGTCATATTTTGAGAATCTCTATTGATGCATTCTGTGTAAATATGCCCTCCGTTCTGAAAAAGCTGAATATTAAGTTTTGCTTTACTGAATCTTGGCGAGACCAGTTGCGCTTAATCTCCCATCGGCGTCCAGACATTTTTGACCTGAGTCGCGTGACGTAAGAATCGCTCGCCTTCGCTAGTGGGGCTAAGCCAGTCTATTGATTTGCCATTGCTTACCCAAGTACGCTTCATGTTGTCCGCAGAACGGTATTCCACTTCGCGACTACCAATGGCATCACCGAAATACCAAATCGCATCAACGTCATCATGCTCAGCTAAGGTCTTCGTGAGGTGATCACGATTACCCGTGACGATATTTACAACGCCACCCGGCAAGTCTGATGTTTCCAGAATCTGATATAGATCTGTGGCAGAGAGCGGGGCGCTGGCACTTGGAATAGCGACAACAGTGTTGCCTCGTGCAATGGCAGGCGCAACCAAGGAGATAAAGCCAAGCAGCGGCATGTCTTCAGCACAGGTGATGCCAATCACGCCAACAGGATCGGTCATCCCCACAACAAGACCATAGAGCGGTGTTTCTTGGACGGTGCCACCAAACTTGTCTGCCCAAGCAGCGTAACTAAACAAGCGTGAGATGCTTGCCTCTACTTCAGCGTCAGCTGCTTTGCGAGACTTGCCAGTTTGGACCCGAATTCGCTCGGCAAACTCGGCAGCGCGGATGCTCATATTTTCGGCAATGTAATACAAAATCTGCGCGCGGTTATGTGGGGTGCGGTCGGCCCAGCCTTTAGCTGCATGGGCAGCGGCAACGGCATTGCGAATGTCTTTGCGGTTGCCATCGCTAGCATAGCCAACAAAATCCCCTTTAGGTGACATGATGGCATAGCTGTAATGCCCGTCTGGGCGGGCTTGCTTGCCACCAATGTAAAGCTTAGAAGTTCGGTCTACAGCGTCGCTTGTGCCGTTGGCGGGAATAGGGAAAGCTGGCGTATGTTTTCCCCAGTTGGCATCGCGCTCAGGTAAGTCACTAAGGTTGGCACGTGTGGAATTTGCGGGACGGACATATTCATACAGCCCTTCCTTGCCTCCTTCACGACCAAAGCCGCTTTCATAATAGCCACCAAAGCCAGCGGCCGCATCAAATTGATTGGTACAGTTGATCCAGATGGAGCCAGCGCGGACTTGCGTGGCGACTTCTAGCGCGATGTTGATGTTTTCGGTCCAGATGCTCGCGGCGAGACCATAGCGCGTATTGTTGGCGAGACTGACGGCTTCGCTTTTCATGCGGAAGGTCATGCCAACTAACACTGGTCCAAAGATTTCTTCAGTGACGACTGGAGACGCTTGGTCTAGTCCAGTCAGCAATGTAGGCGGATAAAAGGCACCTTCGGTTGGGATAACGCAATTGGCTTTGTAGCAGTCAGCCCCTTCGCTAATCCCCATTTGGACCCAGCTATCAATGCGTTTATATTGTTCGCCATCTACAACGGCTCCCATATCAATGGTTTTGTCGAGTGGGTGACCGAGACGGAGCGTATCCATACGGCGTTTTAGCTTCTTGAAAAAGCCATCAGCAATACTCTCTTGAACGAGTAAGCGTGACCCCGCACAGCAAACTTCGCCCTGATTGAACCAAATTGCATCGACTAAGCCTTCAATAGCGGCGTCTTGATCGGCATCCGCAAAAACGATGAACGGCGATTTGCCTCCAAGCTCCAAAGAGAGCTTTACATCGCGGCCAGCCGTGGCGCGGCGAATGATTTTGCCGACCTCAGTTGAGCCAGTGAAGGCGAGCTTATCAAAACCAGCGTGGGCTGTAATTGCTTTACCAGTTTCGTCATCACCGGGCACAATGTTGACCACACCGTTAGGTAACCCAACGCTTTGGCAAATTTCTGCGAAGAGCAGGGCAGTGAGTGGTGTGGCAGGCGCGGGCTTAATCACAACGGTATTGCCCATAGCTAGTGCTGGTGCAATTTTCCAAGCCAACATTAGGAGGGGGAAGTTCCATGGGATGACTTGCCCCACCACGCCTAGCGATTGGTAGCCAGCCATTGTTTGTGACCTGAGCTGCGCCCAACCAGCATGATGATAAAAATGACGTGCGACTAACGGCACATCAATATCACGCGTTTCTCGAATCGATTTTCCGTTGTCGAGTGCTTCGAGCACCGCAAACAAGCGGTCATGCTTTTGAATGTTGCGTGCAATTGCATACAGATATTGCGCCCGTTTGTGATCACTCAACTGTGACCACTCAGCGTGGGCAGCCCGCGCACTCTCATAAGCGGTGGCAACATCGGCTGGCGTCGCGATGGCGACATCGGCTAAATGCTGCCCGTCAGCGGGGCACTGGATGGCAAGCGTTGCGTTGCTAGCACCAGTCATTTCACCATTGATGAACAAACCAAATTTGCGATCATGGGCATCGAGCCAGGCTTGGGCAACGGCGTCAGATTCCATAGCGGGGACGTAGTCGAGCGTATCGAGAGCGGTTTTGAGAGTCATGGGGGCGTAGGTAAGAGTTGCGAGTCTGAAGTGTGAGGACAACCTGCAAAGCGTTGTTCATACCTCGGAGCATTCTGTTCTGCTTGTTATTAAGATCCTAGTGCATTGTCCCAAAAGTTAGGTGAAGTTTTGACCTATTGGACAATGCTAAAGTACAGCGTCTTGTAGAGTGCTGTGATATCAAGACTTTTTAGGCGCTGTACTAACTAATCGGCATGTAACGATTAGAGGCATAGCGACCAGTTACATGATGCGAGAGCTGGCGTTCAAGATCGCCAAGCAAACTGCTGGCACCAAACCGATATAGATCAGGCTGCATCCATTCGTTGCCTAGCTCTTCTTTCATGAGAGACATCCATGTAAGCGCGTCTTTAGCGGCACGGATGCCGCCGGCGGGCTTGAAACCAACTTTGAATCCGCTAGCGTCTTCGTAGTCACGAATGGCGCGCGCCATAACCAGCCCGAATGGCAGCGTGGCATTGACCTTGGTTTTCCCAGTGGATGTTTTGATGAAGTCGCTGCCTGCCATCATAGCGACCAAGCTAGCTTTGTAGACATTCGTAAGCGTGCTGAGTTCGCCCGTTTCTAAAATGGACTTGAGATGCGCACCATCACCGCAGGCTTTGCGATAGTCTTGAATTTGTTCGTAGATTGCTTGCCAGTTGCCAGTGTAGACATGCTCCCGCGAAATGACGATGTCAATTTCTTGTGCACCATATTCCACAGCTTGCTCAATGGCGTCGAGTTGAGGGGCGATAGGAACTTGTCCAGTAGGAAACCCTGTAGAGACCACGGCCACGGGAATATTGGACCCGTGTAAAGCTTCAACGGCATCACGGACGCGATTGTGATAGACACACACGGCTCCGACTTTGAGATCAATATCACCAACGCCAAGCGCTTCAAGAATATCTTGGCGTACAGGTTGCTTGGCCTTCGCGCATAAACGGCGCACACGTTGGCCGGTATCGTGGCCTTCTAGCGTCGTAAGATCGATGAGCGAAATTGCTTTCAACTGCCAAGCGATTTGCGCGACTTTCTTCACAGACCGTCGGCCAGATAACGTTTTGACCCGACGGCTAACAGCGCTTTTATTGACTCGTGAACGGTTGACCCAACCTAAATCTAG
>JAHDBS010000249.1 GCA_020630225.1 Anaerolineales bacterium
CGAATGCCTTTGCGTTTTACATTTCCTGTTGCAACTAAGGCATCTGCTAATTTATGGAGCAGTTCCTTGGGTGCTCCGATGTCAATATTGTCTGTATATTCAAGCGTAATGTGTGGCATAGTGACGCTAATTGTAAGTTAAACAAAAAAGCCCGCAACTGCGGGCTTCCTTGCCTGTACTTTACCAAGTTGAGAGATACTACCGTTACTGTTACCGATACTAACTTCCGTTGAACTCAGCGCTGTGGTGTGTTGGAGAGAGTGTTGTAGCGCCAAGTTCACTATTAGTATGAGGTAGATTTCTGACAGACTTTCTGACGCTCTAAACCTAAGCAGGCAATGGTGCGCGGCGAGGTGTCTTCCGCTTTTTCTTTGGTTTTCCAAAGAGCGCTGTCTTGGTGGTGTTGATGATCCACTTGGCATGGAGGGCGACGTGCCCGCCAACCAGCAGCATAGACAAGTTGCTAAATGCTTCATGCAGGTCTTCCCACAAGCCAGGGCCATTGCCTAGCCCGAACGGGGGCAAGATAACCTCTGAAATCATCATGCCGCTTAGGCCAATTAGGCCAAAACAGGCAAACAAGCCGATGTTCAACACATAGCTGATGCGTGTTTTCCAAGGTAATTTGGCACTAAAGATTTTCTTGGTAATGCCCACGACCCAATTCCAATGCAGTGCCAAATGGGTCGTGAGGCCGACAAAAAGCGCCATCGCCAGCCATTCATGTAGCGTTTGTCCAGTAATTTCTTGCGCGAATGTTGCCAAAAAGCCAAGACTGATGGCGGCATCGATGAGCAAATTCTTATTGGCTTTGCTCAAGCCTTTTTTCTTCTTTTTCTTGATTGGTTTGCGGGTGGTTGTCATCTAATCCCTCGCTTGTTAGTGCTGCTATTCAGTGCAGCTAAGTTGATGTCTTTAGTGTAAAAGCGAGGGCTAATGTCTGATTGAAGCGTGGCTTAAGCTTTGTAAAATCTGGCTTAAATTGGAATTGTTAAAAGCGAGCAACGACTTTAGGGCTGCTCGCTTTTAACGGGAAGTTGTAAGGGGTTGTTATTCAGTCGCGATTGCAATCGTTTGACAAGGGGTGCCACAGGCATCAATTGCGTCAAAGATGTCATCAATACCTGGCTCTACGGTATCAATTGAGCGACCGTCTTTGAGCATTAGGGTGACATCAAGTGAGTGGGTTTGGAATGCAGCTTCGACTTCACCTGTGTTGAGTATTTCAACAGCGGTGTCCCAGTCGACAACGGCGCCGTCTTCAATATCACTAAGAACATTGTTTCCGGTACAGGCCACAGTGACAAACGCAAGTGTTAGTAAAACTAAAAAGGCTGTGAATGATTTTTTGATCTGCATAAGGTTAGCTCCTTGGGCTGTGTGACAAAATGGGTTGTTATCTCTTAAACGCTGAATAGCTCAGATTGGTTCCCATTCTAGGGTGAAGATGTGAACTGCATTCAAGGCTGGTGTAACGCTTTTGTAAAACAGGCTGTGTGTTAGAGGTATCAAGGTTTGCTGAAAGTTAGTTTTGGGGTATGTTTATCAGTGAGGAAGCAACATGCCCCATACCTTTTCAGATATAGATCCCCAACTTCGTGCGGCTGGGCGCCTAGCGAAATTTATGCTTCGGCCTAGTAAAACTGGGTTTCGATTACTCAACCGAATGCTGAATCAGTCCGTTGGGAAGGGTCTAAAACAATTCGAGTCGGCGACAGTATTTGTCCCAAGATCAACTGCTGCTGGCGAAGTCCGGACGCGTATATTTATGCCTAAGAACATGGCCGGCCCGTTGCCTGTACTTTTGCACCTGCATGGTGGTGGGTATGCAATGGGGACGCCTGAGCAAGACTTGCCAATGTTCAAGCAATTGTTAATGTTACGGGACTGCATCATTGTTTCGCCAGACTATCGGCTGTCACTTACAGATCCATACCCCGCAGGTTTAGATGATTGCTATGACACACTGCTTTGGATCAAAGCAAACATTGCGGAGTACGGGGGGCGGTTAGATCAGATTGTGGTGTTTGGTGAGAGCGCTGGCGGCGGACTGACGGTTGCGACCTGTTTGCGTGCCCAAGCGCGTGGTGATGTTAACATCGCATTCCAAATGCCCTTGTATCCCATGATTGATAATCGGCAGCGCAATCCGTCTGCTGTAGGAAACACGATGCCAGGTTGGAGCAGTACCCACAATAAGCTTGGTTGGGAGTTATATCTCCGCGACCTTCCTGAGGGGCTAATTCCGGCAGAGGCTGCGCCTGTGCATGCGGAAACGTATGCAGGGTTGCCACCAGTCATTACCTTTATTGGTGAGCTTGACCCGTTTTTAGATGAGACCAATACATTTGTAGAGCGGTTGCGAGCGGATAATGTTCCTGTCCAATATGAGGTGTTCCCCAGAAGCTTTCATGGGTTTGAAATCATGGCGCCAGAGGCTGAGGTCAGTAAAGCTGCGATTGCTTTTTGGCACGCTGCTTTTGAGATGGCGTTAGACACTTATTTTGCGCCACAGAGAAGCTAATGGTTGCTGAGATTGGCACAAATAAACCCTCAAGCTAAACCCAATATAGTGATGCGGCTGTTGCGGCTATACTAATAGTGTAACGAAGAGCCTCAGCCGCAACTCTTACTTACTTCGGAAGGTTTTTAGCCTCCAATACTGGCCATTAGGGCTAGGCAGCTCTCGTTACTGGAATTATGAACGCTCACAGCTTATTTGTGGGCGTTTTTGATTCTGCATAGCAACATGCCCTTAAACAAAAAAACTCGCTTGTGCGAGTCTTCTTGCCTGTTACCTGTACTTTACCAATATTAGAAAGAGCTACCACTACTGCTACCGATATGAACTTCCTGTTGAGCGTGATCTGTTGTTGTCAAGCTCACTATTAGTATGCCGAAGATTTCTGACAGATTTTCTGACAAGAAATATAAGGTTTTGCAGTTGACTTGGGCGCAAGCTCCAACGTACAGTGAATGAAATCCGTTTTAGAGTGTGACAAATATGAAAGATGTAATTCTTGCCAAACTACCTGAAATTGAACGCGATAACGACGTAAAGCTGCTGCTTGCTGTTGAGTCTGGCAGCCGCGCATGGGGCTTCCCGTCTGCAGACAGTGACTACGATGTCCGTTTTATCTATGTGCGGCGGCCTGAGTGGTATTTATCCATTGATGTGGAGCGCAAGCGAGATGTAATTGAGCTGCCAATCAATGACGTGTTGGATATCAGCGGGTGGGATTTGCGCAAGGCACTTCAACTGTTTCGAAAGTCGAATCCGCCATTGTTAGAGTGGCTTGGGTCACCAATTGTGTATTTAGAGCAATTCACCGTGGCGCAACAAATGCGTGACTTGGCACCAACAGCCTACTCGCCAATTGCGTGTATGTATCACTACTACAAAATGGCCCGCGGGAATTATCGCGATTATTTACGTGGTGACGTCGTGCGTACTAAGAAGTATTTTTACGTCTTACGCCCGGTCTTGGGGGTGCTGTGGCTAGAGCGACAGCTAGGCGTTGTGCCGACTGAGTTTCAAAAGCTAGTGGATGGCGTCATCACTGATCCAGCGTTGAAAACTGCAATCGATACGCTAATTGCAGAAAAGCGCCAAGGCTTTGAAAGTGCCGAAGGTCCCCGCATCGACATCATTAGTGATTTTCTAGACGCTGAAATTCAACGCCTAGAAGACAATGATTTTGCCAAACACGTTGGTAGTCCAGACAGTGAGCAATTAGATGCGCTGTTTCGCGCTGCGTTAGCTGAAGTGTGGGCGTAGTTGCGTTTAGCTCGCGCTTATCCTTGCGTTGAGTAGCCTTTATGCTCTGCGCCAAACATGTTGATGACAAAGACCCGCTCGCCTTTGTCTAGCTTGTTTCGCGCTTCAATGGCCCAATCAAATTCAAAGCCGGAGTCTTGCGGAATGCGAATGACTAGCTTGTGCAATGCTGCAAACACTTCGGCTGGTGATTTCCCCGAGTCAGTTGGATCATCTTCAGCAAATAAGGTGTGGCGCAAGTTAGCAACAATCAATGGCCAATTCTCAATAATCATCTCACGATGACGGATCTGATAGCCTGTCGGTGCTTCAGGCGCGCCATCTAAGACCAAGCGGAACGTCCGATCCTCAATTGGCAAGCGTCCGTGCCAATAGCCATATTGGTCAGATTTCAACGTGCCAAAGATTTCGTCTTCAACGGTTTGCGGTTCAATTTCTGGTTCAGAGAAAAATTTTTCAAAAAATCCCATGTCAGCTTCCAATACTCGATGATCAATCTTCAATTGCCAATTGACGGTTGATCATTGACTATTGATAATTCATCCATGTTGCCTATTTCTCGTTTTGACACTGAAGTCGACCAAATGGTCGCACATACTTGCGAACTCGCCAAGCTTGAGTCGCCATCTAATAATAAAGCCGCTGCAGATGCTTGCGCCGAACGTCTTGTCGCAGATTTGAAAACGCTCAATCCGGCCCGCGTGGAGGTAGATCCTCAGCCAGACCGCGGCGGAAACGTCATCGCTTACTGGCCAGATAGCGCCGGAAATGAAACCGGCGGCATTGTGCTGATGTGTCACTACGACACGGTACACCCGGTTGGGATGTTGGACACCAATCCCTTGCGCGTTGAGGGTGACAAACTCTACGGCCCTGGCGTGTGGGATATGAAAGCCAGCATTGTGCAAGTGATGACGGCACTGCGGGTGCTCCAAGCAGAAGGACAATGGCCAGATGTGCCTATTACATTCCTCATTACCAGCGACGAAGAAATCAATTCCGCTGGTTCTTTGCATCTGATTGAAGGCTTAGGAAAGACCGCTGGTTTGGTGTTGTGCATGGAGCCTGCGCTAGACAATGGTGACGTAAAAGTGTGGCGCAAAGGCGTTGGGCAATTTACGATCACCACGCGCGGCGTCGCAACGCATTCCGGCTCACACCATCACCTTGGGGTCAATGCCTTAGCGGAGATGGCGCACCATATTACCTTCATTGAAAGTCTAACGGACTACGACAAAGGGACAAGCCTGAGCGTCAACATGATCTCAGCTGGAACGGCTGTCAATACCATGCCGGATGAATGTACAGTGCAGGTCGACTTACGCGTTATGGATGCCAATGAGGGCAAGCGCGTTGTGGAGCTGATTCATGGGTTGCAACCAAAGTTAGCTGGAGCCAGTATTGAAGTTGAGGGTGACGTGCAGCGCCCGCCGATGCCTTACACAGAACCAATTGCCAAGGCCTATGCCCATGTCCGCGCTGTGAGTGAGCAGTTGGGTGATCCAGTTGGTAAGGGTGGGACTGGCGGTGGCTCCGATGCAAATTTTGTTGCGCCGCTGGGAACGCCAGTAATTTGTGGCCTTGGCCCATTGGGCGCAGGTGCACACACGCCAACTGAGTATGTGACCGTAAGTACGCTGGCGCGCAAAACAGCCTTACTCGCAGGAATTATGAGCGAGTGGACGCCAGCCAGCTTTGCGTGAATCGCATGATTAAATAAAAAAGCCACAGTTCTACAGCTGTGGCTTTTTTATTTTAAGTAGGTGTTGCTTAGCTCGCCAATGGCTTGGTGCCAAATGCAACCTTGGCTTTGCGTGTTTTCAGGTTACCTGTGAATTCCATTGTGCTGAGATCACGTGTTTGGAATTTAGCAAGTGGAATGGTGAATTTGAAAGAGGTGCCCTTATTGACTTCACTTTCCACCCAGATTTGGCCACCATGAGCTTCTACGGCTAGTTTGCAGAAGGCTAGACCTAACCCTAACCCACGGCGCCGTTGAGCGCCATCTTCACTGACCTGTACAAATTTTTCGAAGACCGTCCCCACTTTGTCAGCAGGAATGCCAACTCCGGTGTCACTAATTTCAACACACATCATGTCGTCAGCTGTTGGGGTGGCAGACAGCGTCACAATACCGCCTTTAGGTGTGTAACGAATTGCGTTGGTGACGAGATTATCAATGACGCGTTGAATGAGAGCCTCATCTGCATTCATGCGGTAGCGTCGGCTTTCCAAAGGCACAATTTGATGAATGACAATCCCTTGGCTATTCGCAAGCGATTCAAATGCGTGTAGACGATCTTCCAACAGTGTGTGTGCACGTACTGTCGTAATGTCTAGATCTAATTGTCCACGTTCCATTTTCGATATGTTCAGCATGTCAGAGATCATGTCGCGCATCGTCTCTGCCGATTTGTTAGCACGTGTGATAAGGCGTACTTCTTGAGCCGAGCCAGTATTATGTCTGGCTTGAATGCGTTTCAATAAGCCTAAACTGCTCATAATGCCAGCGAGAGGATTGCGTAGGTCGTGTACGACCATGTCAGTTAGGTCTTCTCGAATTTGTTCCGCTTGCTTGAGCTCATCATAAGCACGTGTCAGCTGCGCTTCCTGTTTGAAAATGCGTCTGTCTGCAATCATGACCACCTGTAGTAAGCAGAGATACACAATCCCGCCCGCAACAGCTACTAGGCCCATCGTCGTCAGGCGGATGTGTGCAATGGCATAGGTCATATTCGGAAAGGTCTGCACAACAACAGCCGTTTCGCCATTGGCGGTTTCGTCTAGAGGAACAACGCTTACAAGCTTATAAATTGGTGACTGCCCTTGTACATAGTCAACACAGATATCAACAAATGGAGAGATGAATGTTGCTGCTAGAGCGGCACGGGGGTTGATGTGCGAGCTCTTGAACTCTTCATTGTTGGTCGCATCGAACAAACTGTGGTGAAT
>JAHDBS010000250.1:0-2584 GCA_020630225.1 Anaerolineales bacterium
TATGAAAATTATTGTCGATGGCACGCCCATCGAAGCTGTTGCTGGGCAGAGTGTACTCGCGGCCTTGTTGAATGCGGATGCGCATCCGACAGGCGGTGGGTGTCTGTGCTGTGGTGGCGACTGTCCGCACTGTTTGGCAACGGTCAATGGCATTAGCTATGTGCGCACGTGCCAAGTCAAGGTGCAGCCCGGCCAAGTGATCGATCGGCATCACTATGGTCAAAAAGAACCGCCTCTTCCAGAAACAAGCTTCATCAATGTAGATGTTCCCACCCGCCACGTCTTTTGTGACACGGTTGTCATTGGTGGCGGTGAATCTGGTCAGGCTGCTGCCGCCGAGGCTGAAGCCCGTGGCCGCAACGTGGTGATGCTAGACGCGAATGCAGGTCAAGAGGCCATTGGTATCTATGCAGGTCCAATGGTGGTCGCGCGGACAGGCACAGAGACACTGCAAATCCGGGCGAAGCAAGACGTTGTGGTTGCGACTGGTGCAGCGGAAATTCATCCAGTTGCGCCCGGTAATTTGCTCAAAGGGATTTATACCCAGCGCGGTGCAGAAACGCTTGCGAAACAAGGTGTCGATCTAGGCACGGTTGTGGCAATTGGCGACGCACCAAAGTATGTCTGGCATTACCCCGTACAAGGGTCAATTGTGCGCTTTGAAGGCGATGAACAAGTGACTGCTGTTGTCGTTGAACACAACAATGAACAGCAAACCATTCCCTGCGATGGCGTCTCAGTTGCCCTAGGCTTTCATCCGCGCAATGCGTTGGCACGCCAAGGTCATGACATGGCGCAAGTGCGCGCCGTTGGCGATGCCGCGATGCCGTCTGATATCCCTGCTTGCCCAACAGAGGGGATTGTCTGCCCCTGTTCCGGCATCAGTGTGGATGACTTGGAATATACCTGGGACAGCGGCTTCCGCGAACTAGAACTCGTCAAACGTTCCACGCTGGCGGGCACAGGTACCTGTCAAGGGTCTTGTTGTATTCCTTACCTGCGCAGTTTCTTGCAAGACAAGGGCAAAGAATTACAAGCGCCATTTACGGCGCGTCCCGTCACTAAGCAACTGACCGTTGAAGAAGTCGCGGCAGGGGCACATTTCCATCCGATGGCGCAAACTGCGCTGCATGCTGAACATTTAGCGCTAGGCGCCCAAATGGAGCGCAGCGGGAGCTGGTGGCGGCCATGGAATTATGGCAATGAGCGCGCCGAATACTGGGCTGTGCGTGAAGCAGTTTCCATTATGGATGTCAGCACGCTCGGGAAAATGATCTTGACTGGGCCAGACGCGCTGGAATTCTTGCAGCGCATTTATCCAACCAATGTCGCGACCATCAAGCCCGGCCGCAGTCGCTATGTGTTGATGCTCAACGATCGTGGTTACGTGTTTGATGATGGCCTCATTGCCAATGAAGGCAACGGCGTCTACGCGCTGACCTTTACCTCTGGTGGCTCCAGCAACTCCGAAATGTTCTTGCGCGACCGTGCTGAAACCTTTGGCATGGATATTCGCCTAGTCAACCGCACCTGGGGACTTAGCGCGATCAATGTCACTGGGCCATATGCGCCTGAATTGCTTCGCCGCTTAGGCGCAACTGAGTTGCCAAAGTGGCTCAGTCACAGTCACATTGAAGTGGCTGGTGTTGCATGCCATGCTTACCGCTTGAGCTTCACTGGCGAATGGTCAGTAGAGTTGCATCATGCTGCGCAAGACTCAGTCAAGTTGTGGCGAGCATTGTTGGATGCTGGTCAAGATTTAGGCATTCGTCCGCATGGCTTGGAAACGTTGCGCACGTTGCGCCTCGAAAAGGGCCATATCATCGTGGGGATGGACACCGGGTTCGATGGAACGCCACGGCGCATCCACCATAACTGGGCCGTCAACATGAAGAAGAAGTATGACTTTGTGGGGCGACCGGCCATTGTGCGCACGAACAAGATCGAATTAGACAAAGAACTGGTGGGGATGACAATTGAAGCCGAAGAAGCGCCAATTGAAGGCCAAACCGTGTATGTCAATGGTGAGTATGGTGGCTATGTCACCAGTAGTGCGTGGTCACCGCTGCTCAAGAAAGCGGTCATGTTGGTGATGTTGGACTATCAGGACGGTGAACTGCCAATGGAAGCTGACATTGGCGGCTATACCGCCCAACGTGTCCCGCTGCCGTTTTACGACAAGGAGTCTGCTCGTGCACGCGCCTAATTCTATTCAATTTACGCGGCTCATTTGCACGCGCATCGCGACAACTCCAGCCGCTGCCGACAAGCTCAAAGCACCCGCTGGCAAACTGATGTTGCGCACCGCGCTCGATGAGCTGCTTATCTTCCCGCCAACGCCAGATGTAAAGGTCGCAGACGAACACGCGATCATTATTGAAGATGCCAGCTATGGCAGCGCGTGGTTACCAATGGGCTTTGCCTTAGAGTGGTTGGCGCGCAACTGTGCTTGGGAACTGCCAACGCAGCGTCCTGCATTTGCGCAAGGCATGGTTGCCGATATTGCAACAAAGCTCTATTTTCAAGAAGATCAGGTTCTAATGGTTGTGCCTGCACCTTACATGGCCGAAATGGAAGGCCATCT
>JAHDBS010000250.1:2684-6720 GCA_020630225.1 Anaerolineales bacterium
GCATGAATGAGTTTCAAGAACGCAAAGTCAAATTGAAGTGGCACGAGCCGAAGAAAACCTATGACGTCATCATCATTGGTGGTGGTGGGCATGGGCTAGCGACGGCCTACTTCTTGGCAACCCGCCATAACATTACCAATGTTGCGGTCATTGAACGCAAGTACATTGGCGGTGGTAACTCTGGACGTAACACCACCATTATCCGTGCGGATTATGGGATTCCAGAAGCCATGAAGTTCTACGGGCGCAGTGTAGACCTCTACTACGAACTTGAAAAAGAAACGGACCGCTGGCTAATGTTCAAGCCAAAAGGGATGTTGCGCCTGATGCACAGTGAGGCAAACCTGACGAGCTCCATCAAGCGGGCGCATGTCAACTCAGAGTGGGGTCACCAGACCGACATTTTGAGCGCGCCGGAAGTCGCCCGAATGGTGCCGGAACTGGATATGTCTGGTGGTGGGAAGTATCCTGTCATTGGCGGGTTTTTGCATCATGAAGGCGCAACTGCGCGGCATGACCGGGTGAACTGGGCGTTGGCCGAAGGCGCAAACCGTTTGGGTGCGCACATTCATCAACGAACGGAAGTGCAAGACCTCATCATGAGTGAAGATGGTTCCAAGGTCAAAGGCGTTCGCACAAACAAAGGTGACATGTACGCTGACCAAGTGCTATGTGCCGTTGGGGGACATGTGACCAAGGTGACCAGCATGGCTGGGTTACGGATGCCAATTCGCACGCATCCGCTGCAGGCATTTGTGACTAATCACTACGAACGTAACTTTGACCCGATTGTGGCATCACTCACCTTGCATTTCTACGTCTCACAAACCGCACGGGGCGAAATGCTAATGGGCGCCCATGTAGACCGCCAGCCAGCTTATAACTATCGCGCGGGCTATGACTTCCTACAACATTGTGCGCACCATGCGATGACCATGTTGCCATTCATGCGCAAACTACGTGTGCTGCGCCAATGGACAGGCTTATGTGATATGAGCCCAGACGCCTCGCCAATTTTGGGTCTCACTCCAGTCGATGGGTTCCATATTAGTACCGGGTGGGGGACTTGGGGCTTCAAGGCTATTCCGGCCAGCGGTGAAAGCTTGGCCGCGACGATAGCCACTGGGCAGCAAGCAGAATTGATCCAGCCATTTGGGCTAGATCGCTTTGCAAAAGACCGTACCATGGGTGACCTTGGAAGCACAGGTACTCACTAGGAGAGACAATTATGAGCATGCAAATTACCTGTCCATTCTGTGGTGACCGTCCGCTCCAAGAATTTGCGTATGGGGAAGTCTATGACATTCCTGAAAGCATCACAGACCCTGACGAACGAAATCTAGACCGCGCGTTTTTCTATAACAATGTAGAAGGCGTACAGCGGGAAGCATGGTTTCACTCTTACGGCTGTCGGCGCTGGATCTACATCCAACGTGACACGATTGATGACCGCATTGTGAAGCACGAGTAGCTGGACATCTACGCTAATGAAAAACGGGCAAGTTGATTTCAACTTGCCCGTTTTGGCTTAAACGAGATAGCCGGTGTGACTCATCTCGCCTGCAACTGAACACACTGTCCATATCTCAAGGTTTATGGTCTCAAATCTAAATAAACTTAATAAAAACCTTGGGGAGTCTCAAGTTAAGTTGGGCAACGGCATGCTATTCTAAGAGCGTAAAGTTTAGGTAATGGTGCAACTGGTAATTCGCACCACACAAACACATCATGTAGGATGATGAGGTAGGTAAAACATAATGTTCCGTGAGCTATATATTTCTATTGTCGTTGGTATTGCAACCCTGTTTAGCAAAAAGGGAGCCGAAGAAGAATAGATCGTATTTGTAAAGAGAGTAGGACACTTAATACAGAAAACACAAGCGCTGGCAGCAACTGCCAGCGCTTTTTTGTTTAAGGTTGGAATTGCTTGGCTGTGTGTAAATGTAAGCTTGGCTTCGTAGAAAATTTGATCTATTTAGTGTTCTGGATTATAATTAGTTCAGCAAGAGCGAAGGTACTAACCTAATAATTCTCTGTTTGTAAATACAACTAAAATTTCTATACACATAACTAAGATAACATGAGATTCTACATATTTCTTTTCGGACTGGCTTGCTTTGCAATTATTGCGGGCGTACAAGATATTCGCGAAACGCGCGCAAACCCTGAACCTATTCAACATACAGTTGATACCTATTTGAAAACTCGTCCAGATGGTGAATGGGTGCGGTTGACCAATGGGAATTTAGATGTTTTAGATGCGGCTTACGAAGCCTCATCCTTCAATGAAGACAACATTCAAAAACTGTATATTCCAATGTACGCCGAAGAGGAAACGGAGTACGAAACTATCAGTATTTTGGTGATGACCGATTCGTCTGAAATGATTGCGCTATATCAGGAAGCTGATGAAGTAAGCGAAGATGATTTCTACGACTTTATTGCAGAAAACTTTGAACGTCTTTTCCCAAGCCGTGATGTGCAAGGGATGGTGACGCTAGGTACATCTCTTGATAGTGAAGAAGAGGAAGAACTGCATGACTTGTATCCTTCGTTGACAAATGATTTTATTATTTTGGACGAAGGGGGCGAGCCCGGTGGCATTCTGTGGGGCGTTTTCCTAATTATTGTCGGCTTGGTTATTCTTGCGGTACTCCTAATGATTGTCATTGGCAGTAGTCGCTCAGATGAGCCTGAAGACGCAGCTTACGTAGCGCCCATTGACTGATGACGCGGCAGGTTAGCAGTTATTGCTAACATAAATAACCATGCCTCAAACAAACAGAGAGGCGCACTTGCCTGTAGTGGAAGAGTAAATAAAAAACGGCTGATCTTAGATCAGCCGTTTTTTATTTAGCATTATTGCTTTGAGATTTCAGCAACAGCATTCATTTGTAGCCCACCGCGAATGCCTTGTTCCAAAACGATGCGAATGGAATGCGGCTGCAGTGCTTCAAATAAATCTTCGGCGATTTGGTTTGCTAACCCTTCGCCAAAAATCCGTTCTTCACGGAACGTCCACAAATAGAGCTTCAAGCTTTTACTTTCGACACACAATTTGTCTGGATTGTATTCAATGTGCAGCGTATTGAAGTCAGGCTGTTCTGTCACTGGGCAGAAGCTAGTGAGCTCGTCAGTGTGAAATTCAACGCTGGTGACGTTAGCTGGCGCTGGGAATGTATCGAGTTCTTTGCTGGGGGCGTTCATTGGGCGCCCAAGTTTTGAAAATGGGTTTTGGTCAGTCATTTTTGTTTTCCTATTTTTCTTAACACGGATAAGGAGGAACACGGATTTTTGTTGTGCTTTTCCTTATTAGAAATCTTTTTATAAATGTAACGCAATTTTTAGACTACAACATGTCCTATATCTTAACTGGAGTATGGCGTTGTTAGTAATTTGATGCACTTTGGTTGCAAATGGAGACCAGGTGTGGAGAAGGCCAAGGCATGACCCTGTCATGACCTCTGGCACTCCGTCATATGACTTCGCTCCGAATACTATTAGGCCATCAACAAACACGACCTAATTTTGGAGAACACATCATGACGAACGCAACCCACAACGAAAAAATCACGAACATCGCCACTTACTTGGCACTTGGCCTCATTGTTGTTTCATGGGCCACGCCACAACAATACTTTTCAACCGCTAATGCCAACGTAGTGCTAGGCAGCATTCTCGTTGGTCTGAATGTAGTGCGCTACTTTTCTGGCGTCGCCATTAGCCGTGGCTCTTTCTTGGCAGGCGCATTTCTGCTCTCATTGGGCGTGCTCAATGGCGCAGATATCACGCTGGAAAACCCAATCATCTTCCCTCTGGGCGGCATGATGATTGCGGCGTATCACATCGCAAACCGCTTAGAGGGCAAGCAAAAGTCTGCAGTATCAAAGCTGTAGTCTCCAACTCCAAGCACCTACGCAACCTTAGCAATTACTCGTTGTCGTAATCGTAATCGATCAGTGGCATAGCCGAGCTTGTCTAATCGATTACGATCACGACTACGATAACGAATACGATTTTTTGTGTTAGAAACGCG
>JAHDBS010000251.1 GCA_020630225.1 Anaerolineales bacterium
TTCCTTAGTTTCCATTTGCACCTGGTATTCGTAGTTTGTGCCGTGAATGTCACAGGCATTGCAAAAGCCATTTGGTACGTTCAGTGCTTTTTCTTTGACATTCAATGCCATCCGATCAGCGCTGAATTTCCACTGATAGCCCTGTTTGTGAACGGTACGACCAGTCTTGCGAATTGCAGTGACGACTAAGTCAGTAAAGCCATCAATGTTGATCATGTCACCGTCAGCGTCAATTGCTGAGGCAGGTAATGACAGTGGTATCTGAAATGCAGTACAGGCAAACACGCAGAGGTTATGCACTTTCACGACGCATTTGCACTCACCAACGCAATTACACTGCGGACTCATCGTTTTCTTCCTCTAACACTTGGACCATCTCAGCTTCATGGATCGATTCACCGCGCCAGTTAGGCTTTCCGTCACTGTCAACGCGAATTTCATAGACGTAACCCATTGTTTCGCGTGGGAATAGGTTAGTCACTGTTGGCGATGATGCTGGAAAGGCTGTGTCCTCAACTACACCCGGTCGCATCTTTCGCGCTTGGATCGTTGTTGGCTCATTCAGCCGCGTTTTCCATTGGCCGCCATCCATAATGAAATAGTCTGGCTGTGTCAGGTCAACGGCTTCCATAAATACCTCGCCATCATCATTGACCCAATATGTAATCAATGGTCGCTCAGTATTTCCGATTGGTGCTGCACCGGCTTCCACAAACTTGTTGATCACTTCCCATGGCGTTTCTGCATCAAATGTGTTTTCGGTAGACATGCCAAAATTCAAAATGCTGTTTGGTGTCACGCTGAGATAATCGCAATAGTTTGTTAGTAGGTCGCGTGTGATGCTGCCATAGTCACGATCATTTCCTTCGTAATCAAACAACATGCGCCAACCGGCTGTGTGTACATAACCAACCACTTCCACCTCAAGCCGGATGGTGTTGGGTAGGTTGACCCGTGTTACAAAATCAATCGGCGGGGTGCTGTATTTCTTCAGGTGGTTTTTTGCCTGTTGCACTGCCATTGCGGCCGCATTCGGTTCCTCAAGATCACCAACAAAATCAATTTCTGTTTCAATCAGCCCGTAGCGCAAAATGCTGTCAATGTCTTCTTCATTAGCTAAGACCGGCTTGATGTCACTTCCCTCTGGTGCTTGACCACGAATAATGACGCGGTTGACAATCTTTTCGTAACTGCGCCGACGCGTACTGTTGCCCGCGCTCATCGTGACGCTGTAAACAAAGCCGCGCCATGTTTGGCTATTACCAGCGCCACCCAAGTATTCTTCTTCAACGTGACTACCAAGCCAGTTGTAAAAGGCATCTACGATGATCTGCGCCCACTCCCGTTCTAAGTGGTCTTGGCTGCGTCGTTGTGCTTCCAGTGTGAACGATCCTCGCCAGTAGCCACCATCACGAACAATAGAGCGCTGCCAGTCCAATGCGCGGTTTGTTAGGTCATGCGTAATTGGCCGAATGCGTTCGAACGGATCATTGATGTTGTTGCGGCTCAAAATCGATTCGCCTAACACCAACGAGTAAGGCAGCTGAGCACCCTGAATATCACGGCGCTGCTCGTCATAGCTCTTGCGAGAGCCGCCGTTGTGCAGATGGTAATCAGTGTCTTGCATCATTTCACCATTGCAAACTCGTCCATGTAGGACATCCAGCGTGAATGCGTTTCTAGCTGCAGCTGGGCCACATCATTACATGGCGCAAAGCAGTCATCAATGTTTGAACAATCGTCAAACTGATGCCGATTTGCAGCAATCACCATCAAACCACCTTCAAGCGGCCAATGCCAGTCACGATTGCACGGAACATCCTGATAGGCTGCACCAGCACTCATAGTGATTTCAGCACTTGTGCTGTCATCTTCGTGCGTTCGGATCTGAATAAGCGTGTCACCGGCAAACTGATTAGGTTGTGCATGCAATTTCATAAAATGCGCTGAGGGAATGAGCACCAAGTGGTCTACAAACAAAGACCCATTACCAACACGTCTTCCAGCCCAGACTTCAATCTCACTATTGCGGATGTCGTTTACCGCATTGACACGGTTCACGCCTGCTGGGATTTGGACTTCACCAAGCTCTGCATAGTGCCAATTCGTACAGGTGATGTAGTGCCGTTTTTGCTCGGTAACTTTGTTATTGTTGGCGCTGTTGCCGTAACGCAGTTGAATAAACATCTGGTCATCGTCTGATGTCGTACGAACCCGTGCCAGTACCAAATAGCGCCCAATAAAATGCAGTGGGTTGCCACTAATTCCAGCCACATCAGCTACTTTGATCTGCCAACGCGGTTGCAGGTCGTTAGTGTCTGTGAATGGGATTTCAATGGCGCCGCCGCCACAGCCATCATCAACAATATTGACGGTTGGATTGGTGCAGGCTGTCGTGTACTTGCTTCCTAATTCCAAGTCCCAGCGCGGTTGAAAATCATCCATGCCAAATAAGCAGTCTCGAATTCCAACCCAAACTTCATTCGCGCCGTGTGGGTAATCCGCATTGCTGTCAATCTTTAGCGTCAGTTCGCTAATCCGGCTGTTGTCTGTCCCAGATGGTCGCCAAAAGAATGTACCGCCTTGCGTGCTAATGTCAGCAGCACGTTGTGTTTCATGGTCAATGCGCTCCCAGCGATGATGACGGGCGATTTCGAGCGTCCCATAAATATGCTTCGTAACAAGATGGTTATTGCTGCGATTGTTGAATTTGAACCGCAGTGAGTAAATCAGCGTTCGCTTTGGATATGGTTCATCATCCACATGCCAGTAAAGCCAAACCGAGTTCTTGCGCACTGGGTTTGCGTGCCACCGTGACGCTTGCAGCCCCATCCGCTCAATGTGGGCCACACTGCTGATGATGTCACGCTGATTGCCCCTCACATGAACGTTGATCGTCTCCTTTATAGAGCCGCTATGCTGTGCATCGGTTGTATTCGGTGCCCAAAATGAACGTGACCAATCTTCACTAACGAAATTGTCAGTTAGGCTAATTCGCGTCTCAGGTGCGTCGTAAATACCGTTTAGGTAAAACTGCATTAGCCGCGACCGTTCCGCGCTGTCCGGCGCATACGTTCAGCTCTGTCCGCTTCAATTTGCGAACGGATCTGGCGATTGCTGCCGTAAATGTTGTACGTTGGTCGGCTTGAGTCGATGTAGCTGTTTTGCTGCATTTGCGCAGAAGATGCCAACGACATCCCCGCTTGCATTCCGGCTAAGTCAGCCATCATATTGCTGCCAGGCATAGCAAACGCAGGTTCAAAACGCGTGCTATCGAGGAAACGTGCAAAGTCTTTCCAACGGGTATGCAAAGGGATTGGGCTGCCGGGTAATAGCCAACTTGGTAAGTCTGGGATTTGAAAATCAAAGCTGAAATCAGCGCTACTGAGCCATGACCAAAAGTCTTTGATGCGTGTAAAAATCGGCTCCATTACAACCCATGCTGATGAAACTGCTGTCTTGATTGCATTCCAGCCATTCACCATCGCATCATGTGCCAGTTGCATAGCTGGTGTAATTTTTTCAGCTAGCCATGACCAGACTGCTTGCAGGATTGGTTGAATGACCTCCCAAACCGCTAACAAAACCTCTTGGATCTGTGGCCACCAGACTGTTGTCCATTGCAACCAAAGGTGATCCATGATCGGTACAATGTTGTCGTTGACCCAACGGAACACCTCAGCCAAAATCGTATTGATGATGACGCCAGTATTGCGAATTGCCTGTGCAATTTGCGGCCACCAGACAGTTGTCCATTGTGTATATAAATTGACAAGCGTTGGAATAATTGTGTTTAGGATGTAATTTCCAATTCCAATCAACACGGGACGAATAGCATCCCAAGCAGCAACCGCCGCTTGTACAATTTGCGGCCACCATTCATTCACCCAGCGCTGCCAGAGTTGCTGAACCGCTGGAATAACTGTATTTGTGATGTAATCGCCAGCCTGCTGCAATAGTGCCTGAATAGCAGCCCACGCTTCAGCAGTCTTGCCTTGGATATCGCCCCAGTTGTTGACCCAAGCCTGACGAAGTAAAACGACGCCAGCGATAGCTGCAGCAATACCCCATCCAACTGGACCTGTCAAAAATGTCACAATCGCGCCCAATGCGCCAGTAACAGCAGACAAACCACCGGCCATACTGATAAGTGTTCCAACGGCTGTCACGATATTGCCAACAACTAGAAGTACTGGGCCAGCAACAGCAATGAGGCCAGCAACCATTGCCCCAATCTTGGCTATTTGAGGATTGTCAGAAATAAAGCTGATAATCCCTAATATTCGCTCAACAGATCGCTCAATAAAATCCGGTAGCTTTGCAATTGCTGTTTCAATTTTTGGTGAAAATGTAGTCAAGAACTGATCTAGCATTTCACCTAAGCTCTCTGAAACACGATCAATGCCAGGCTCCAATGCGTCAATCGCATCATGGATCGCTGGTGCATGTGTATTCGCGAGCTCTAGAATTGTTTCGCCAAATGGACGCGTTTTGATCTGCAAACGACGAAAGACACCGCTTACAAAGTCGCCCATTGAGCCATACTTATCATTTAGGCTGTCAGCCGCACCAGCTAAGTCCTCCATCGCTGTTGTTGTTGTATAAACACCCAACAGTGCGTCCATGCCTAGATCTTCAAACTGAGTTCCAAGTAGATCAGTAGCTACAAGCGCTGCTGCTGCTTGATCCTCCATGTCATATAGCTGTTCAATTACAGTTTCAAATGCATGTGTTTGTGTAATTTCGCCGGAATTGATGCGACTATTAAGGTCTTCGTAGGAAATACCGATAGCAGCCAGAGCATCAACAGTCTTGTCACTATCATCCTGAATTCGAAGCGTGAATTCCTTGAATAAGTCAGCGATTTTGTCAGTTCCGAGGTTGCCGCCCTGTACCCCTGTTTCCAGTAATGAAAAGAATTCACCAGCGGTTGCACCGGCATTATTGAACTGGACGCTGTACTCATTGATCGTGTCAAGGAAGTCTCCGCTGCGGTTCAATCCGCGCTGAAACCCTGACACAATGAAATCCATCGCCTGATCGCTGGACAATCCAAAGTTGTCCATCAACGTTCGCGCTGCACTCAGTGATTCGTTTATGTCTTCATTAAAGACATCACGGATCGCAAATGCCTGCTCAGAGACTCGCTGTAAAGCTTCATCGCCTTCATCGCCAATCAGCTTGTAAGCTGTCGCAACTGTATTGGCGGCATCGATGACATCATCGCCAAAGTTTTCGCCATAGACGCGCTCGGCAACATCACCAAGCCGTTCAGCGACGTCCTCAGTTACACCAATTTCAGCCTGTAAATTGCGCTGAACAGTCGAAACCTCAGCTGCATATGATGTGGTGGCAGCAGTGAGTGCTAATATCCCGCCTGTTGCTGCGACTAGGCCGCCTGTTGCAATGCGTGTTAGTCCGCCACCAAAACTTTTCAGTTTCCCACCGACGTTAGTCAACGTATCACCGGCACGCGACAAAGTAGAGTTCAAACCGTCTGTCAATCGCTGACCGATGGTTTGCCCCGCGTCTTTCACCTGATCTGCTACGTCGTACAGGTCGTCAACAAGCAGCTCGTCGCCAAGTAGCTCCATTTGAACCTGTAAGATTTCTAACGTGGTTTCGTCCATAAAAAAAGGCGACTGTTTAGTCGCCTCTTGTAATCAATTTTGCGCCCTGTGCAATTGCATGGTCACGCAATCGACTCATCATTGAGGCGCTTCGTTGTTTCTTAGTTGCTCGTGGCTTCATAGCCTCTTTGACAAAATCGACCAAGAATTTCTTTGGGGGTGAAGGCTTCTTTTTGCCCCGTAGCACATTGACGATCTGAGCCATCAAGCGCGCAAAGTGCAGATTTAGCCGCTGTTCCAATGTTGGCGACATCTCGAAGTATGCTACCCAATATACAAATTCATCATCGCTGATGGTTCTCACTAACTGGTTATGCGTCATCCCTAATTGGTGCGCGATTTTGTATTCCAGCCAGAGTTCACCGTCAGCGTTTAGGCGTTTTTTGCTTCTTTGACCTTCTTACGACGGTTTAGCTGACGCGCCTTGAGCGCCAGTTGGGTTCCAAGCACGGAATGCAATTGCATAAACTGATTTAGTTCATCATCACTATTGAAAAACGGTGTGCCATGCTTATCGGCGCACATGCAAATCTTGAGCCAATCTGCATCACTTGATGCGTCCATTGCAGCCAAGTCAATCTTGATGCTGCCAGAGTCGTCGCGATCCATTTCAGCAGTCCCAGACAGTTTGTTGAGCTGTTTGCTCTCTGTATGCGAGATTGTGCGTAATAGGAACCAGTCAGAGCCATTCCCGTCTAGCCATTCGATTTCTACTTCATGAACGGTAGGCTGCCAATGGGAAAGCCCGATAGCTTGCTTGACGTTCGTTACAAATGTTTTTGACATGTTTACTTGCTTCCTAAGTCATTTATTTATGCGGCTGTGCCGACATATGGCGCACCAGTTGGTGCCAATGTGAAGTTCAACATCGCTGCTTCCGCGTCGCCAGGGAATGAGCGTGCCAAACTGCTAATGTAAGCGTTGTACGCCACAAAATCTTGGTTTTTGTCAATCACGCGGTAAGCCGTCTTTGTCCGGCGCATGCCACGCAATTTATTCCACTTTTTACGGGTGAGGTAGATTTCAAAATCAACATCACCTAGGTCACTGCGCGGTGACGGCATACGCTCACCGTAGAAG
>JAHDBS010000252.1 GCA_020630225.1 Anaerolineales bacterium
TTGTGCCAGACAGCGTGGTGGAAACCTATGATGCCCCAGTGTCTGTGGTCTTAGCTATCGATACCTCTGGCAGTATGGCTGCCAACAATGCCTTGCCAGACGCGCAAGCGGCAGCCAATCGCTTTTTGGATCGGTTGGAAGAATCCGAGCAGGCACGGGTGGCGGTGCTGTCCTTTGCTGGCGAAGTGGATGCGACGACTGCGCTAACCACAGGCATCACGGCTGATCTGAATCCTTTATGGTATGACGAAGTTGAAGGCTTCGTTGCTGAAGGCGAAACCCAGCTTTATGCCGCAGCCGATGCCGCCGTTGAGCTGTTCGCCACGGAACCGCAAGGCCATCGCGCTGTGGTGCTGTTCACGGATGGTCGCAATGACACCAGCGTGGCGAGTGATCTTGAGACGGCAATTTTGCGCGCCCAAACTTTGGGTGTGCCAATCTTTACGATTGGTCTTGGGGCCGATATTGATGAAGCTTACCTCCAGCGGGTAGCACAAGAAACTGGCGGCTTTTATCAATCGACGCCCAGTTCGGCAGAACTTGCCACCTTATTTGGTGACTTAGCCGATCTGCTCCAACATCAGTATCAAATCACCTACAACACGCAACTGCCAGCCGATGGGCAGGCGCACGCGGTCACGGTTGCTGCGCAAGACAGTCGCGGCAGCATTGAAATATTGATGCCCAAGCAAGCTGATATTGCTCCGACGCAAACTGCACAAGCCGCATTAGCACTAACTGAGACCGCACTTAATACGCGCTTAACCGAAATTGCAATTACCGATTTGACCGTTACGGCGCAGGCCCAAAGTGACGTAATTGCCACGCAAATGGCGCAGTCCCAAGCCACTGAATTGGCACAGACCCCAACGCCAACAGCGACTAGCATTGCACTAACAGCAGCGCCAACGGTTGTTGCTGATCCACCTGTTTCATCTGAAGCTGAGAGTGGGGGGTGGTTAATCCCCACTCTTGGGCTATTGGCTTTAGTGCTGTTGGCAGGCGTCATCTTTATCACGCGCCGCTCAGGTGCTAAACAAGAATTTTGCGCAAACTGTGGGCATCCATTAGAGACCGCCGCACCGTGCGCTGTTTGTGGTGACAGCAGACGCCGCTCAAAACTAAGCTGACACTAATCTGGTCTAAAAAATGAACGACACTAGTAATTCCGATCTTCCAACATTTGATGGTTATGAAATTGAAGCACCGATTAAAACCGGTGGCTTTGGCACAGTTTATAAAGCCCGTGAGCTAACCGATGATCGGCGCGTTGTAGCCATCAAATTGCTGGATAAGCTTGATACAGAAACGCAGCAGCGTTGGCTACGCGAAATCAGTGTGATGAAAACTGTGCCGCAAGATGTGCCTATTGTGCCGATTTATCGGTCTGGTACGCGGGCTAGTGATGGACGTCCATATTATGTGATGCCTTATTTGGGCGGCAAAACATTAGCGGAGCGTATCAAAGATGGGACAGCGTCAGAGCAGTCTGTGTTTGTGCCTACATTGAACCGTATTTCAAAAGCACTTGCCCACGCGCACGGACAAACTGAGCCAATTGTTCATCGTGATATTAAGCCGGGCAATATTTTATTTGAAACGACTGGCGCTGCATTCTTGGCAGATTATGGGGTTGCCCTATACATAGATGGGCCAGATCTAACGGCAACCTATGATGAAGCGCCGCGCAGTAAGTCTTATATGAGTCCAGAACAGGCTGGATCTGGTAATCCGGTCACGGTGCAGAGCGATATTTATTCTTTAGGTGTCGTAATGTTTGAAATGCTAACCGGTCAAAAGCCGTATCAGTCAGATAGTGATGATATGCATATGGCGTACCTTACGTTGCGGCAGCAGCATCTTGAAGCAGACGTGCCTAAGCTTACAGCGGTTAATGAAAATGTGGATAACCGTTGGCAATCGATTGTTGATAAAGCCATGGCAAAAGATCCGGCAGATCGTTATGCGACAATTCAAGAATTTCGACGCGACTTGTTGACAGTTGCAAATGCGGTCTATGCCGTAAGCAATGAAGAGACTGAAAAGCAGGGGGCAGGCGTTGCTAAACGCCCTTGGATTACCCAACTCATGCTAGGGCTTGCGCTGTTGGCAGCATTGTTTGGTGCATACAATGTCGTGTATATTCCGCGTCAGATTGCTGTGCAGCAAACGCAAACGGCGCTTGCGGTAACCGCAACGACTGAGTTTCTGCAGGCTGAGGCTACGGCTGCTGCCGCCGCAACAGCGACGCAGGCAGTTATAGAGCTGACACCTGTGCCGGTGACTACTCCAAATAGCGGTAGTTTGCCACTGCGCGAAATTGGTATTGTGTTGTGGGCGCTAGTGATTGTCGTCGGGATTGTGTGGCTCATCATGCGTCGCCGCAACAACGTTGAGCCGGAGTTTTGTATGAACTGTGGCGCGAATGTCACGCATCTGGCGCCAGGGCAGGCGTGTCATATTTGTGGTGATGTTAGGCGTGGGAAGAAGATGGTTTAGCATATTAGGATAATTCAGATTATCGTTTATTGTGTTTAATTAGGAAATTGAAATGAGTAAGCCAGAAATAATCGAGCGAATAGAAACCGAACTAGGCATTACTGTGCCTAGAGTTACCAGTCTTCAAAACAACCGATATCTCCCAATCCATTCACCGGTTAGTGACAAGCGTCCAATCATCGGTAGACGAGGGTATGTTTTAGACAACCAGAATAGAATAGTTGAATTAGGGCTTTCAAAAGTGCGATCACCAAAGCTTCAGCAGTTGCTTGTTGATTCTAAAACTGAATTGTGTCACATGGAAACCCTAGATTTATCTTGGAACCAAAATATTCGCGACTGGCAATTTATTACTGAAATTTCTTCTTTAAAATCGCTGGATTTAAGCTGCTCTGCATTCAATGAAATATCTCTGCTCAGTAACTTGTCAAATTTACTGAGCTTGAATTTAGATAGGACTTGCATAAGTAATCAGTCACTAGACACGAATGTCTTCACCCGATTCAATCAACTAAAGAATTTACATTTATCAGAAGTCGCTATTCTAGATTGGGATTTCTTAAATAGTCTCAGGGATCTAAGAGTACTATCAGTATTGAATTTAGAAGGTAACCTTCATATTCTTTCTGAGTTAAGACACCTTAGGTCTCTAAAATTATATGAAGCAGATCTTGGTGAGCTGAAATCCCTTTCTAAGTTAGAAAAACTGGAGGGCTTAGATTTAACCATTGGATATAACGCTGAAAGCTATCAATGGGATCAGCTTCTCCATTTGCCTAGTTTGCATTCGCTTACGCTTGATGGGATCGAAGATCTTGAAGAGGTAAACACAGGGTTTCTAAATGAATTAGTTAGTCTCCGCTTGTTAAGCCTTAATGCAGTTCATCTAAATGACGCTAGCTTTTTAGAAGACTTAAGTGAATTGAAACATTTGTATCTCTATGAAACTTCAATGGATGATTACAGTGAGTTATCAGGATTGGGTCAATTAAATAAGTTGGAAACTCTGTGGTTAGGTGATGGGACTGATATAGATGATTGGTTATATATTGACCAGTTAACTAATTTGCGGTCGTTAAAGCTTCAATTGGGAGAGACACCTTTAGATTTAGGTCTAATGCAAAATCTAAAGAAACTTATCCATTTAGATATTAGTTTTTGTGAAGTGTCAGACTCAAGTAAATTATCCGAATTGAAAGAGTTGCAATATTTGCAAATATCTTCACAAGAAAATGACTTAAGTTGGTTGGGAAAATTAAGTGATCTAAGACACCTTTATCTATCTGCTCCAGAGATCGAGGATATAAGCTTTTTGTCCGAGCTGGCTAATTTGACCTCTTTAGAACTATATGATCTCCAAATAAGTGATTTCACTCCAATTCAGACGCTTAGAAAATTGAATATCCTGGTGATGAAGCGCCAAAATATAAGCAATATTGACTTTTCAGTATTGAAACACTTGAAATGGTTGGAAATTGCAAATTCTGAAATTACAAATTGCAGTTTCATTCAGGATTTATCTGATCTTACATATGTCGATTTGACAGGAAATAAAATCTCCTCTTTACCATTTGAATTAGTTGACATCGGTCTAAACATTAGACCAATTCGGTACGACACTTGTTATCCTTTTATTATTTCTAACAACCCGATAGTCACTCCTCCTATAGAAATAGTAAGCCAAGGTAATAATGCAATTCGCGCATATTATGACTCACTAAATTCTGATGGATCTAAACAATTCACGGAGTCCCGAATCATAATCGTAGGCGATGGCGCTGCAGGGAAGACTTCTGTTTTAAATCAGTTGCAGGGATTATCATTCTCGGATGGGGAACAACAAACGTTAGGTATCAATCGAGTAACATTGTCCTCTCAAAATAATACTTGGCTGATAGAGCAAGGCTTATCGCAAAATACCAGAATACATTGTTGGGACTTTGGTGGTCAAGAAATTATGCACATGGCGCATCAGTTCTTTTTGAGTGAGAGAGCAATTTACATTCTGGTAATTGATAGTCGCACAGGCGGGAACCCAGACTATTGGTTGCGTCACATCGACGCCTTTGGTGGTAACTCACCAGTCATTGTGGTAATAAACAAAACAGATACTAACCCAGGATTTGGCTTAAATGAGACTGATTTATTGAAACATTTCCCGCAAATTGAAGGACGGTTTATTCGGGTGTCGTGCAAAACTAAGCAAGGAATTCAATCATTACAAGCAACCATTGCAGATGTTATAAGTACAACGCAAAGTGACATTACGATTAGTAGTCGGTGGCTAGCAATCCGCGATGCCTTAGTAGCAAAAACGGAAAGCAGTGCCTATGTAACAGAAGATGGGTTTGCGTCTATTTGTAGGCAATATAAAATTAAGGATCGCGCTGAGCAAAAGCATTTATTGACTTTTTTGCATAATCTTGGGGTTGTGTTGCATTACCCAGAAATCCCACAACTCAGTGTGTTTTCGTTAGATCCCAACTGGTTAATTACTGGCATCTACCGTATTTTGAACGCGCCACAGGTGGCAAATGGCGTCCTAAACACTACACAAGACTTGGATTCTATCTTGAATCCAACTGAAGCCACTACTTACAATCGGCAAGCCCAACAGTTTTTATTAGATGTGATGCAGCATTTTGGCTTGTTATATGCGCAAGCACGTAATCAATATTTGGTGCCTAGCCTGTTGCCGAAATCAACTCCAGCGTTACCGCTAAACAGCGATGCAACCCAACTGCATTTTGTCGTGGAGTTTGCTTTCTTGCCCAAATCAGTGATCCCGCAACTCATGGTGCGCCATCAGACAGAACTCGTTCTAGACTACTTGTGGCGTAATGGCATGGTCCTCAAAGATGTCACTACCGACTGTCAGGCAGTTTTGCAAACTGTTGAAGCTGACAATCGGCTACACATCACCATTACTGGACCAGATTTAGCCCGTCAAAAATACTTGGCCGTGTTGCGCAACAGTCTCAATGCTGTAACGAACAACATCAGAAATTTACAATGCACGGAATTCATTGCTGTGCCAGGCCATCCAGAACTTTTAGTAGAACTTGACGAACTTCTTGAATTACTTGATGAAAGGGAAACGCATTATCGCGTGCGTCAACTAAAGAAACGGATCCCTATTGCAACCTTACTGGACAGTGCCCTAACGCCACAAGATCAGAAAAGTGCGTTGCATGTGCACCACCATCACTATGGTGAGCAGGCAAATGTCGTGCATAGTCATGGTGATAACGCTCAAATTCAAGTTGGGACGCGCAGTTCTGCGCAGGATCGATCTGACAGCACAAGCAGTGTCACGAACAATAACTAGAGACAGGTTAATACACGCAGAGTTAGCACAAGCCCAAATTCAGTTCTGTAAACGAACACAACGTTCACCGACACATAGGAGCAAGCAAACCTGTCTACTGAAAAAATTACCCAAACCATTCGCGAATACGGCTCAAAAGTCATTGGCGCGACGGGTCTGGTAGCAGCGCTCTTTGCGGGACGCAAAGTGGTGATAGAGGTTTACCAAGCGGTGCAAGAAAAGCAAGCCGAAAAAGCAGCCGCGTAGACGCAGCTTTGAAACGTTACAAAGCCCTTTCTCAAAAATCCGCGTTCTTTCACATGGTTTCGCGCGAATGTGCTCATGATGACATGTGGAGAACACTGTAATACTGAACGCTGCCGCAATACCCAAGAGGAAGCAACACCTCTATGCGTGAAGCATCTTGTCACGTCTGGAGACGTTATTGCCGCAAAGCCAAGATCATTCGAACGCGATTTGTTGGGTAGGTTGAGGCTTGGCGAACGTACTCATAATGACATGAGCACATTCGCCAAAGCAAACGACGAAGCAGGGAAATCTATGGTCCTGTTACCGTACTCACCATATACCGAACAACATTTGCAGCTGCGCCGCTGCCGTCGCCGGCTCCTTCGGCGATGACAGCAAAGGCAACCATTTGGGTTTGATCGGCGCCAATTGGTATTTCGGCGCAGCCAATAAACCATGAGTGTGGTGCGGCGTTGCCGCGGTAACTTTCGGCCCACTCTGCTGTACCGGTCTTGCCACACATCTGAATGCCAGGAACTTGTGCATAGCTTGGCCAGCCGATTTCCATGGCGTCTGTCATCAGTGTGTAAACGTCATCAACTTGCCAACGCCCAACGGCACGCCCTAACGTTGTTGGGCTGGTGCTTTGCAGCA
>JAHDBS010000253.1:0-4914 GCA_020630225.1 Anaerolineales bacterium
TTTTGATAAATGATTGCTGAGGTCCAAGTCGCATTCGTTGCAGACTGCGCTTGTACAGAGCCAGATCCGGCGAACATAAATAAAGCCGCCATGACTGTTAGAAGAGAAACTACCACTTTTTTCATCATCAACTATTTCCTTAGTTTTCGTGATTATTGTTGACGCTTGTGCTGCATGCCTACCTATTTGCGCAGCGGACAACCCGTCGATTACATACCTTGTTACGTGCAATTACTAATTACACGTTATTACCGTATGAAATTTCGGGACGAGTCTCAATACTCAAAAGGGGTTAATTGTCTACTAACCCTTCAAAAACCAGCTTTTTACCACTAATACTTTCGGGTTATCCGCCAATAATTGGCACCATAACTGTGAAAACAGCATCAAATGCGTAGAAATCACCTGTTGCAGGATCGAGGAAATAAAGGCGTGAGCCAGAAGATGTTATAGACGGTACCGATTGGAATTCCGGTGTGGCTAACTCCGCCCAAGTATTTGTGCCTTCTTGATATTGCCAGAGTTTGATGCGTCCAGTGCCTGTTTCACCAATGAAATAGACATTATCAATAACACTCGCAACGCGACCCGACACAACTGTTTCGGGCAAAACAAGCGGCGACTCAAATTCACGTGAGGTCAAACTGAAGACTTGTAACTCGGCGAGATTAGCACTTTCATTACTCGCCATGACATAGACCTTCGCTAAGGTTCCAGCCACATCTACCTGATCAGCAGCTACTGGCAAGTCTGTGACAGACTCCCAGCCATCAATTTGAGGCAAATAGCTATACACACCTTGGACATCAAACACCAAGGCGCTGCCTTCGGTTACAAAGGTGTCGTAAGCGCTGAGTAGTGTTGGTGGCGATGTTAACTCGCGCCAAGTAGTTTCAGCCAGTGAATATTGACTAGCATCTTCTGAAAACGCAAATAAATTACCAGCAAAGCCAAACGGCGCAGAAGTGATATCAAATGGAGTTGTTGTTAAGTCCACCCAATTAGCAGCAACTGAATCAAAGCGGCTAACTTGGTTGTTATCCAACAAATAGATACTGTCCTGATACCCATTGATCAAGGCTTGCTCTGATACCGGCAATGTCAGTATTTTTTCCCAACGGTCCACGTCAGAAATAGGCGTCGCCGTTTGCGTGTCAGGGGGAGGTGTCCGTAGAAAAGCAAAAGCAGCCACACCAACCACAGCCAACACGCCAATGATGGTCGGGATAAGCCAAGAGCGTGCGGCACTCACTGGCTCAGGAGTTGCGTCTGAAACAGGGGGAGGCTCATCTCCAAATGCAACCGGACTTAGCGACTCAATTGGTTTAGGCTCAGAGATTGGTTCGAGCTTATCTTGATCTGAGGAAGGCTCAGGAGAGGCTGCAGGCGCAACAACTTCAGCAGACAGTTCGCCTGTTTGCAAATTACGTTTGACCCGAACTAATCCCGTTCGGATTGCATACAACGTTGCCTCGGTACGTGAAGAGACACCCAACTTACTGTAAATATTGCGCAGGTGAACTTTTACAGTATTGGGGCTAATGACTAGCTTTTCGGCTAATTCCTTATTACTTGCACCAGTGGCAAGTAATCGCAATAGCTCAAGCTCGCGTTCACTAAGAGATGGAGGCGTTGGCTGTTCTTCAGACATACAGTTTATTACGACTGTCAGTTCTAAATATACAACATTCAAGCCTGCTGATTAGCAACGTTTTCATGGTTACTATTCCGTTGTCTATAAAAGAAGACTAAAATGCTCGAGTCTGAATCCAATAGTGATGGTATCTATTGAAAAGACATAATGTGTAACTTAGGATGACAACATTCTTATTAGTTGGTGAAATGAAGCCTGGGCAGCTAGGCGAATTTTGCTATCGCGCTCTCAACGATATTGGCGTCAATGTCAAAGCATTTGACATGGGCGGCTATCCGTTTGCAGAGTGGCGCGCTTCATCCATTCCATTATTACCTGACATTTCGCACTGGATTGAGAGACGTTGGGCAAACTATGTGCTACCACAACGTGTTCGGCAAACTCAGCCAGACAAAATCTTGATCTTGGGTGGGAGACAGTTGTCAGTCGGCGCCATCCGCAAGATCAAGGAAAACTCTAGTGCTAGACTTGCAAGTTGGAATCCAGACAGCCCTTGGGAACCACACAATAGTAGCCAAGCATTGCTCGAAACTATCCCTGCATATGACATGCACTTCACATGGGGTAATTTTCTAAAGCCTCAATTTGAAGCAGCGGGCGCACAACGCATACAATATTTGCCGTTTGCCTATGATTCAAAGCTACACAGACCAAGTCTCAAAAAAGTAAAACAAAACATTGTTTTTGCCGGCACTTGGGAAGCCCCTAGAGAAGCACTATTGAATCATGTGCCTGAACAACACTTAGAACTATGGGGGAATCACTGGCATCGACTTGGTGCCGGTAGCCCATTGAAGGAATGTGTCCAAGGAGTTGCAGAAGGTGATAGACTATCGCGTGTTTTGTCTGGTGCACAGATCGCTCTAAATTTTGTTCGATCTCAAAATGCCTCAGCACACAATATGCGTACATATGAAGCCCCTGCTTGTGGCGCATTCATGCTAAGTTCGCAAACTGAAGAACAACTCAACCTGCTTACTGCGGGTACTGAAGCTGACTACTTCTCAGATGGACGAGAGTTACGCGAAAAATGTGACTATTACTTAGCGCGTCCAGACGCTTGTGAAAACATTGCACAAGCGGGATATTTGAAAATAACAAACGGAAACAACACTTATCAAGATCGCATGCGCACTGTCGTGAATGCATTAGATAAGCTGTAAAACTCAGATGGCAAAAGCCTGTATTTATTCCATCGAACCAGTTGAACATGGTGGCGTTCCTGCTAAGGTCAGAATCGCAAAGAACATTCTAGATCGTTATGGACATGACACGTCCATCATCTATACCGCATCACACCAAGTTCCAACGACTAATACGTTCGATAAGCTGCGTTACTTTGCAACGCACCCATTGCCATATAAAACGAGCAATCTCACCAGCACAAAATTCAAAGGATATGCCATTCCGCACTACCCTTTGCCTGTCTGGATGTCCAACGTCTTGCCTGCCGTCATCTGCCGACGCGGATTTCGCAATGCTGACATTCACTTTGTGATTTCTGGTAGCAATCATGTTGGTTGGCCGGCAACGACACAGTCCAAACCCTATCTAATTTGGATTGGAACGCTGTATCAAGAAGAGCTGAAAGCGCGTGCTGATCGCGGCAGTGCTTGGGCCGAAAAAATGCAAACTGGGCGAAATCGCAGATATCTTGACGCACAGGAAAAGCGCATTTTCGATAAAGCAGATGTAATTTTGACCAATGGTGGGCACACAGCAAAACAAATTCAAAAGCTGTACCCTGAGGCTTACCCTAAAACACGGGTCGCCATCTATCCGGTAGATACAGATCGTTTCTACCCGACTGATGTAGAAAAGCAACCGTTTTTGCTCTTTACAGCGCGCATCAATGATGAACGCAAAGATGTTGTGACCCTATTCAAGACATTGGCGCTCGTTCGAGAAAAATATCCAGAAATGCGCCTAAAACTGACCGGCCACAAACCTGTAGATCGCGTGATGAAAGTTCTACAAGACAGCGGTCAAGCAGAATATGTAGATTTTCTAGGTCCGGTTTCAAACGAGCAATTAGCACAGCTTTATCGCGAAGCATCTGCATTCATTCTTTCTTCTAATCAAGAAGGGCTTGGAATTGTGATGCTAGAAGCGATGGCAAGCGGGTTACCAATTGTCTCCACTAAATGCGGCGGGCCTGAAAGCGTTATTCTAGACGGGGAAACAGGATATCTTGTTGACGTTGCAGATGCAGACGCCATGTCAGCTCGCGTCTTAGACATTTTAGAATCACCAGCGCTAGCACAGGAATTAAGCAAACGCAGTCGCGAGTTTGCGCTCGAAAATTTCAGCCTGATTAGCACCGAAAACAACATCGTAGATGCGTTGAAATCTGTTTATCCAGAACATTTTCAATAATCACTACGCCGATTAATTACTAACAGTCCTCCTATGAGTTCAATTTACGAAACGCCGCACGAAGAGCTTCAAGAAGCTAACCAGTCTTGGTGGGATAACAATCCCATGACCTACGACTGGCAACAAACGCTAACTGTTGAGCCAGGCACGCGTGAGTTCTATCAGGAAATTGATGCGCGATTTTTTGAGTCGTCACGCATATTTGGACATCCAGACTATCCAAACCAACCGCCCTTCAGTGAACAAATCGATTACAAAAACCTGAAAGGGAAACGCGTCTTAGTCATTGGGTGTGGGATGGGTGCTGTTTCTGCGGCCTTAGCAGAGCATGGGGCGGACTTGTCTGCCGTTGATATCACACCAACGGCTATTGAACAGACAACAACACGGTTTACCCAACTGGGGTTAGAAGGTGATGTGCGCCAAGCTGATGCCGAAAAACTGCCCTATGCTGACAATGAATTCGATATTGTCTGGTCGTGGGGGGTCATCCACCATAGTGCCAATATGCAGCAAATCATTCATGAGATTCACCGCACATTGAAACCCGGTGGAAAGACCCACATCATGGTCTACCACCGTCACGCGGTGCGCAACTGGGTTGAAGCAGGCTTAGTCCATGGCATTATGCGTGGTAACTTCCTCCGTAAACCATATGAAGAAATTCTGCGTGATGTCACAGATGGTTACATTGCGCGACATTTGACGAAATCTCAAATGCGCAACATGTTCAGTCAGTTCAACAATATTCATATTGAGCTAACAGACAACACCACCTTATCCGTCGTGCCATTTAACGGCTTTGTAGAAGAACGTCTCGTCGGGAAAGTCATTCCAGCTAGCCTAAAACGACGCTGGGACAATATGATCCGAACCAAATTTGG
>JAHDBS010000253.1:5014-6703 GCA_020630225.1 Anaerolineales bacterium
TTACGGTATGTTAGACAAACTCGAGGCACTGGACGTTCAGCGGCTCGTAACCAAGGTATTGTGGAAGCTAGCGGCGAAATTGTGCTCATCCTCAACGCAGATGTCCTGCTCCCTACTAATCTTTTACAAGACTTAGCGCCGCTTTATGTTGACGGAGCTGATTTTGTCGTTATTGAAAGCGAAGTCGAAAACACAGAAGCACTGTTGCCAAGATATGTCCAAGCTGTGCATGTATTGCATTACGGTCCTGAAAGCTCAACCGAAATGAACTGGAGCGAAGGCTTTTCTTGTCGCAGAGAAGCAGCCATTGATGCAGGACTGTTTCCAGAAGGCGAGACAGCGCCAATGCTAGCTGGCGAAGACGGCTGGTTTGGCGAAAACCTCCGTGATAAAGGCTATAAAAAAGTGCAGGACCGCAGCATAAAAGTCACGCACGTCATGCCTGAAGACTGGAAAACGTTCTATCACAATCGCTTAGGACGGGGCTATGGCAGCAGTCAAGTCTGGGCTATTAATGAGCAAAAAACCGGCTGGGCGCTGATCAAAACCGTTTACGGACATGCCATCATTGGGCTATTAGGCATTTTCACAGTCTTGCCAGTTCTCTATCACGCCGGATTGCGGGCTAAACACTCCACCAGACCTTGGATAGTCGAAATCCTCCCGTTTAGCATTGTTCGCGCAGTCGAAAGCTATGCCAATATTCGTGGCATCTTGAAAGGGTATCAAGAAGTAAAACGCCTCTCTTAATTGTGAAACTGCTCTACGCCAGTCATACCTACTTGGTTAATGAAAATCAGAAAAAGCTTGCAGCTATTGCCGCACATCCAGATGTAGACGCATTGCATTGTATTGTGCCGCATATGTGGAAAGAGCCCGTATTGGGCGAGGTGCTGCCGCATATTCCTAACAATGCAAACTACACTATCAGCCCCGTAAAAGCTGCGTTAGCAGGCAATGAAATGCGCTTTGTCTACTACTCTCGAGACTTAGACATTCAAGAATTCCAACCTGACATTATTGTGGTTGAAAATGGCCCTGGCGCTTTTAGTTACACGCAATTTCTTCGTAAACGTAAGCGGTTCGCGCCAAATGCCAAGACCGTCTTTTTTACGTGGTGGAATTTACCCTATCAGGCGCGTGAGCCGTTAGCCGCGCTCGAACGCTGGAATTTACGTCACTCAGATGGTGCAATTGCGGGGAACCAAGACGCTGCTGATATTCTGCGCGGCCACAACTATACCGGCCCCATGCTGGTGTTACCGCAGCTAGGTGTTGATGAAATTGCATTCAACCCCGGAAATCCAGCGACAGTCAAAGCAGAATTAGGGCTTAAGAACTTTGTCATTGGCTATGCAGGCCGTCTCGTTCCAGAAAAGGGACTGCAGACCCTCATGGACGCGCTTGAGTCTGTAAACTTCGACTTTGATTTATTTATTTTGGGTGCCGGGCCAATGCGAGAAGACCTCGTCGCATGGAACGCATCTTTGCCTGAGGGACAGGCTGTACATTTACACCCTTCCGTGCCACATACAGAGGTAGCAAGATTGATGACAGCAATGGATGCATTTGTATTGCCATCACTTAGTACCTCATTTTGGCTAGAGCAATTTGGTCATGTCCTCATTGAAGCTATGGCCTGCGAGGTACCAGTCATTGGCTCAAGCTCAGCAGAAATCCCGAATGTCA
>JAHDBS010000254.1:0-3126 GCA_020630225.1 Anaerolineales bacterium
TTATATTCGGTGTAAATATCACCACCCCACAAGCGATAGCCTTTTTCGACGCGCAAGGTGTCCATACAACCAGCACCAGCGGAAATCATTTCGAATTCACGACCTGCTTCCCAAAGGGCATCCCAAACTTGTAGCGACTGATCAAACGGAACGTGCAATTCCCAGCCGAGCTCACCCACATAGCTCATGCGCAGGGCGTAGACTTTGGCCGTGCCAATCTCAATCCATTGCGCGGAGTAGTAGGGGAATGCCTCGTTGCTCACGTCATTGTGGGTGGCTTTTTCCAAGACCTTACGCGCATTTGGCCCCCAAAGGCCAATGCCAGAGTAGTAGTTAGAGACATTGGTGACCGTCACCGAATCGGCCCATTCACTGCGGCGCAACTGCCGATTGACCCAGTCGAGGTCACGCGGCAAAGAGCCTTCCCCAACGTAGAACCAGAAGCAATCTTCTGCCATGCGCGTGGCAGCCAAGTCACGCTTGATGCCGCCTTTTTCAGTCAGCCAGCAGGTGTAAGTCAGGCTATCCACTGGCTTGTCCATTTCATTGGTGCACAGCCAATTGGCATAGGCCAACGCGCCAGGGCCTTTGATTTCAATAATTGACAGTGCGGTCAGGTCAAACATGCCGACGTTATTGCGCACTTCATGATGTTCAGCGGCCATAATCGGTGACCAGTGCATTGCGCCCCAGCGGCCACGCTCTGGAATTTGATCTTCGTATTTTTCTAGCAAACGCGCGTTTTCGTTGTACCAGTTGGGCAGCTCGATGCCTGCTGCGGGGACGAGTTCCCCTTTGAGCTCCACATTCCGTTCGTGGAACGGTGACATGCGCACATTGCGCGGCACCGTTGTTGGCCGATTCGGATGCACAATGTCGTACACCTCGGTGTAGTTGCAGTTACAAATCGCGTTTACGTAGGACTTCGTTGATTGGTAATCATGCAGACGGTTGACATCACAAGCGCGCAGATCCCATTCACTTTGCCCGTGAATCATCCACTCAGCTAGTGATTTCCCAACGCCACCGGCGTGCGTAATCCAAGTCCCGACACACGTCCAAACGCCATCGATGTGGGTTTCTCCTAAGAATGGGTAGCCATCAGCAGAGAAAGCAAACATCCCGTTGAACTCGGTGTCGTGCGACTTGCCAGCGTAGGCGGGCATCATTTCATCGGCCAACTTCCGCGCTTCGATGTAGTCTTCCGGCGTGAAGTTGCGCATCGCGGTCTTGCCCACTGCGTACGGATCTACGGGCAGTGGTTTGTGATAGTAACTACCGACCCCTAAGCGATCCCAGTGATTGCGGTAGTACATGGTGACATCAAGGTCGCGAATAAGCGGATAAACGGCTTCATGATTGCGGTTACTTGGATCAAAGTGGCTCAGTTCTGTCAACGGTTCAGACACCGTGTATTGATGTTCAAACGCCAACAGCGGCAGCTTGACTTTGATTTTGTCACCCAAGATTGGCCCCCAAATGTTGGTGGCTAAGACAATGTGTTCACATTCAATGCGTGGCATTTTGGGGTTGTCAGTCAACACCGCAGTAACGTGATTATTCTTGATTTCAACATCAACTACAGCCGTATGTTCATGGATAGTGCATCCGCCCATGCGCACGGCTTCTGCGGCCATTGCGCCGGTTGCGCCCATCCCCGATACTAAGCTGGATTCATGGCAAAGCAACGCCCCTGTAAAAGCATCTGGGTTGATGATTGGCCAAATTTCTTGCACTTCTTTGGGTGTCATCAGCGTAGTCTTGGAGCCAAATCCTTGAGCGGCGCTGTGCAAGCGCTTCATGTCTTCCCAGCGTTCTACAGTGCGCGCGAGTTCAATCCCACCCACGTCATTGAAGACATTGCGTGGGATGTCGCTATCTGTCAGTTTGGAATAGATAGAGGATTGGTGGGCGTAGTCTGGCAATTCTGAGTACAGCTTTGAAGCATATTGCGCGAATTGGGTCATCAACTTTGAGTGATTGATAGCCCCCACGCCGCCCGGCGCATGTGACGATGACCCATCATTTTCTGGGAGTTGCCCTTTGTCGAGCAACATGATGTCGGTCCACCCTAATTTAACAAGGTGGTATGCCAGTGCACTCCCGACAATGCCTCCACCAACAATGACGACTTTTGCTTGTTCTGTCATGAGAGTTTCCTTTCTAATTTTTTGAAATTTGTCACAAGATTTTTTACTAGCTACCCTACAGGCTCACAGTGTTACGGATTCGTAATCGATAAGATTCAGAACTGTTGCCCGAGAGGCAAAGCGAGAGATCAAATTACTATCTATGCCAGATAGTACAGTAGCTTGCAGCGTTTCTGCCTAGATTGATAGCGGATTTTTTCGCATTTTTTATACAAAACATCGAGAATAGCGGCATGGTATCCCAACACAACTTCGCCGATGCTTGGCATCAACTGACACAACAAGATCCTAATCATCGCCGAACAGCGGAAGCCGATTTAGCATTTTGGGAACAACACGCCAATGGCTATGACGCGCACGTCAGTGACATTGGCACTTACGCAGCCACGCTTGACGCCATCAAACCATATTTACAGCCAACCGATTCTTTATTAGATGTAGGTGCTGGAAGTGGCCGCTTTGCAATCCCATTGGCAGGTGAAGTCGCTACCCTCACAGCACTTGACCATGCAACCCCGATGTTAGACATCTTGCAGCAAAAGCTAACTACAGCAGGAATTGAGACTGTTTCGATTGTAGAAGACGCTTGGGAAACTGCCGAAGTCGCCCAACACGATGTGGTCTTAGCTGCGTGGTCGCTCTATCGGTTGCCGGATATTTTGGCGGGGATGCAGAAGCTAATTGAAACAACCCGCCGCACGCTGATTATTGTGACGTCGCCCGGTAATCCACCAGACAACACGCCGATGCATCTCTATTTTTATGGCGCGTTGTGGCAAGCAGGTGTGTTTCCAGAGATCAAGATTGTGTGGGAACAACCGAATCCGGATGAAGCCCCAATGGCCGTTGCGCTGCTCGTTTGGGAACGGCAGTAGTCAAGGTTTTGACTGTTCTGTTAGGTAGACGGCTCAGAATTCAACTGCCTTGAAACACCCATATTTCAAGGCTACTTCACGTGGCTTCTTTCACACGAATG
>JAHDBS010000254.1:3226-6692 GCA_020630225.1 Anaerolineales bacterium
GTTGACATGGCAAGCCATGTCACTACGCTTAGTTTAAATCAAAAACCCCTCGCGTTGGAGGGGTTTCTGAATATCATAACAAGGCATTTTTAGCGCTACGGCACCAATCCTTCCGGCACGCCGTCTGGGAAGACGCGGTTGATGGCCTCTTGGATTTTCCCAATCCGATTGTCTGGATTTGGGTGCGAGCTAAAGAATTCTGGTGGCGCACCGCCGCCAGAGGCTTCCGCTAGGATTTCCATCACCCCTATCATGGCGCGTGGGTCATACCCTGAATCGGACATAATTTGAACCCCAAGTCGGTCTGACTCCAACTCATCGTCACGGCCATATTTCATATTGACCATTTGACCAATCATTTGCGCGAACTGGGCGCTATTTGGGTCTGCCCCAATCAGTACAGCTTGCGTGAGACCCTGCGTCAGCTGCGCCTTTGCCATTCGTTGGGCACCATGGCGTGCCAGCACATGCCCAATTTCATGGCCAAGCACCCCTGCCAACTGGCCTTCGGTTTCAAGCCGTTCATACATAGCAGTGGTAATGAAGACCTGTCCCCCCGGTAATGCAAACGCATTGACCGTCTTTGGATCATCTAAAAGATGGAATTCAAATTGCCAGTCGGTATTGCGCGCGACGCTTTGGTTGACAAGGAAAAAGCCAACTTCGTCGACGTAATCTTGTAACTCTTGGTTCTGATACAACCCACCAAACTGTTGAATGAGTTCAGGAGTCGCCTGTAAGCCGAGTTGAATTTCTTGTGATTCTGTCAGACTAATATATTGCTCTTCACCAGTCACTTCATTCACTTGCTTAGAGCGCATAAAGTTGAAGACTGCAAAGGCGGCAAACGCCAGCATGATGAGCAAACGGGCTTTACTAAATGAACGTTGACGCCCTGGATAACCGCTACTGCGGCGATATGTGTTTTGTCTTGGTCTACGATACATCTCTACTCCTCCACAGGAACAAACTCTTCAACTTCGAGTGCTTCGTAAATACCGCCAGCTAATGCACCAAATACAATGTGAGTCACTAACATGACCCAACTACGCAAAATGCTAAATTGTGGCAGCAACGGGTTGTAAAAATTGATCACATATAGCGCGAGGCCAAGCAGTCCACCCAGAATAATGCCGACCCAGATTCCCCAACGGTGGATCAAGAATGCAATGACCATTGCAAAGACAATGGACAACAGCATATGAAAAATAATGCCTACGATGACTGCATCCAAGCGAAAATGGATTGGCGGTGGCAGCACACCTTCGCCCAATACTGGTGATGCAAAGTAACGCAAAATAGCCCAAGGACTAATCCCCAAGACAGCGCGACTGAGCACCAAATTCAAAACTAGAAAAATGATTCCCCCGACAATGCCGGCCCAAATTGCGGCACTCCAGTCCACAAGTTGGCGCATCCGAGGCTCATTTACCGTAGTAGTTGCCATTAAGTTCAATCTCCTCTATCAAATTCAGATGCTGTGCAAACACAACATTTCCGTCAATTTGCTTTGACACAGGTCACTCGCAAATGGTCATCCACACTATACAACATTGCCTAAATTCGGTTTAGGGATGAACACAAATAAACCCCAACACGGGTCTACAGCAAATCGTTTATCGATTGTAATTTAACTAAAAAGACCGCTGAACAAGTCAGCGGTCTTGAAACGACAAATTCTAAGCGCTCTAGAGTGAGTCGATGTATGCCTTGATGCGCTTAGCAGCTTCTTTCAAGTCATCCATTGAAGAGGCAATTGAGAAGCGCAGGTGACCTTCACCAGAAGAGCCAAACGCACTACCTGGGGTGCCAGCAACGCCAGCTTCCAACAGGCCATTTGCCAATTCCATGCTGTTCAAGCCCTTATCGATGCGTGGGAACAAATAGAATGCACCTTCGATAGATTCACATTCAACGCCATCGATGTCGTTGAGTGCTGCAACCATGAAGTCACGGCGTTCTTTGTAAGCCGCTTTCATCATCGCAACGTCATCTTGCGGGCCTTCAAGGGCAGCAACAACGGCTTTCATCCCAAATGAAGAGGCGGCCGTGATGGTTTGGCTGTGCAATTTAGCAGCAAGTTTTGCAATTGGAGCCGGAGCCACAATCCATCCCAAACGCCAGCCCGTCATTGCGTAAGCCTTTGACAGACCATTGATGATGATGGTGCGGTCTTGCATACCAGGTTCTGCAACCAATGGAATGTGCTCGCCGCCATCGTAAATCAGCTTTTCGTACAGTTCATCAAAGATGACATAGATATCATTTTCAACGGCAACCTTGACGACTGCATCCGCTTCGGCGCGGGTTAGGACGCGACCAGTTGGGTTGTTTGGTGAGGTCACCATCAACGCTTTGGTCTTGTCGGTGATCTTGGCTTGCAACAGTTCTTCAGTGATGGTGAAGTTGGTGTCACTTGGCAAGCTTACTGCCACTGGAACGCCACCAGCGAGGGTGATCATTGGTGGGTAAGACACCCACACTGGTTCCAAGTAAATGACTTCATCACCAGGATTGACAATCGCGCCCAATGCCAAGTTCAGTGCCCATTTCCCACCAGGGGTAATGATGATTTGCGAATTCTCGACTTCAACGCCAGTATCCGCTTTGAACTTATTTGCAATCGCCGCTACTGAGGCATTGGTGCCTTTGGCAGGTCCAGGGTAGTGCGTGTCACCGCTGCTAATTGCATCGAACGCTGCATCCTGAATGTGCTTTGGCGTATCAAAATTAGGATCGCCCCCGGCCAATGCGATGATGTCTTTACCTTCCGCCTTGAGGCGTTTGGCTTTGTCATTGACTGCCATCGTTGCTGATGGTGGAATGCCGGAAAGCAGGGTTGAAAGAGATTTCATGGGGTTGAGTAGTTGATTCGTTTGATAGTTTTATAGATTGTTGGTGAGCAGGGCACCTGCTGACATATAAGCCAACATCTCTCTTTGCAGAGGGAATGACACAAATTACCCAGCTAACCACTTGATAATTTGATTATAGACCGATATAAGTAGACTGAATTTGTAAAGAATGTCGGATGTTGACGCACTTTTCGTGTCCGGATTCACCTATTTTGCCCACTAAGGGTCACAAAGTTACACGAAGAGTAGTTTCTTTCGTTTCTTAGTGGGCTTCGTGCCCTTCGTGGGCAATTGAATTTTTCAAAACTTACTATGACAACACAACCCGCAGCTTGGATTCGCATCATCCATGAAGATGAAGCAGAGGGCGATTTGAAAGCCCGCTATGACGAAATGAAAGAATGGTATGGCGTGGATAACATCCTCAAGATCCATAGCCTGAGTCCGAAGACCTTGGATGCCCATTACCTGCTCTACAAAACGGTGATGACACCTACCAAAGAAGTGCGCAAGTATTGTCGTGAAATGGTGGCAGTGATTGTCTCGGCCATCAACAAATGTAAGTATTGACTGGTCCATCACGCAGCGGGTCTGCGTAAACTGGGTAAGTC
>JAHDBS010000255.1:0-4835 GCA_020630225.1 Anaerolineales bacterium
TAATCTGGTCTAAGCATAGAGGGGAACAGACTAACTGAAATGGAGTGGCGCTCCGCGTTGTCGGAGGCTCGAAGATTAGAGCCTCTGATATGTAAGTGTAAAGTGCCGCGTAGAGGCGCTACAATCACGAAATGTTCTCAACATGGCCTCGCTGGACTCTCCTTCTTTTACTCCTCAACTGGATAATTTACGTTGCCATGCTGGTCATTGCGAACCGCATCCAAGCTGACTTTGACGGTGCTGCTAACGCCTATGCGTGGCTCTTACATAGCGGCTGGAAAAGCAATGTTGCGCTTAGTAATGGTGAATATTGGCGGCTTATCACTGCGGTTTTCATACATACGGATCTGCGACATTTGACAGTCAATAGCAGTTTCTTATTGTTGTTTGGGGTATTAGTTGAGCAACATATCAAAGGCGCTGCGTTTGCAGTGCTTTACCTGATTGCTGGGGTAATGGGCATGTTGGCGAGCTATGTATTGACGCCTAGCCCTTCTGTAGGGGCATCGGGGGCTGTGCTTGGGTTACTGGGGGCGTACAGTGTCATTGTATTAAAACGACAGGTGCCAAGTGCCGTGTGGCACCTTTTGCTAATTGGTGTGTTTTTGCTATTTCAATTAGGGGCGGCAATTCAGTCTGCGACCATCGATGGTTGGTCTCATTTGGGTGGGTTTATGACGGGTGTAATCCTGAGTATTGTCTTTCTAAATGCGAGCGGAACCGCACCATCTCGCTAACAAAACGTTAGGGTTTCGTCGTTATAATTGAAAAATGGAAAACACGATGCCTGAAGAGACCGTCGAAAACGAAGCAGATTCAGAAAACACTGAAAGTTCGCGTAAGCGACGCTGGGCGCCTACTCGGGAAACTCCCGTCACAATGGTGATCTTTTATGTCAATATCATCATTACCGTTGGCTTATTACTTCTCGCAGTCTTCAATCCAGATATTGACTATCGAGCCGCATTTATGCTGGGCGCAAAAGAGAATGTCGCCATTGCAAATGGGGAATACTGGCGTTTTTTCACTGCATTCTTTGTCAACACACCGTTGATTTTGCTAATCAACTTGTACTCTCTCAATGCTATATCCAGTGCGGTGGAGAAAATACATGAAGCACCTTTGTTTCTGGCAACGTACTTGTTGGGTGGCCTTGTTAGTGTTGTAGCGAGCTACTTCCTGTCCACTGAGGTGAGTCTTGGGGCTGGTGGTGCCATTGCCGCTACATTTGGCCTTTTCTTTGGGTTTATCTTTCGATACAAAAATATTGCAAATGCTCTTCTGCCAGGTATTAGAGAAGAGGCATTTAGGCTGATTGGTTTGAATATCCTGTTTAGTTTGTTACCGTTCATTGATGGGTGGTCTTTACTCGCAGGCTTCTTAACTGGCTGGGGTATTTTTGAAGCGCGTAGACTAATCCGCTCTAATTTCTCTCGAGGTTGATATGACGCAATTTGACCCAACACCACCACCAGCTCCGTTCGACCCAACGCCACCGCCTGCGCCGGCCCCTCCGCCGCGCCCACGGCAGCCGAGTATTCCATTTCCACGTTATGAAGTGCGTCTGACCTATGTGCTGATGGGCCTAAATATCGCGATTTTTCTTGGGTTTCAAGCGTGGGCGTTTTTATCCGACATTCCTTACGGCTTCTTGCTGAGCGTTGGCTGGAAAGAAAATGCGCTGGTCGCCAATGGTGCATACTGGCGTCTATTTACTGCCATGTTCTTGCACGGTGGGCTAATGCATTTGGCGGTCAATATGTACTCGCTGTGGATCTTAGGGCGCGAAGTTGAAACCATTTTCGGCACGCCTCGTTTTCTCATTGTGTACACCATTGGTGGATTGCTAGGGTCTGTCGCTAGCTTCTTACTGACCGATGCGCCATCTGTTGGGGCATCAGGCGCAATTTTTGCCTTAGTTGGCGGGCTTGCTGCATTCTTTCTCAAAAATCGAAAACTATTGGGTGACCGCGCCCGCGACAGTATCCAAAATATTGTCGTGATTGTGCTCATCAACTTATTCATCGGCACGGCAGGCTCCATTGATAACTGGGCCCACATGGGTGGCTTGGTCGGCGGGCTATTTGTCGCATGGATGATTAGCCCCTTTTTCACCATCGATCGGCCTGAGTTTGGCCAAATTAGCGTTCGTGATGTGGCCTATACGGTGCCACGCATTGCGCTAGGCACAGTTACTGGGTTGCTCATCACCATTGCGCTCGCGCTCTATGGCAGCGCGCAATACGCCTTGCTTGGCGGATAACAAAATGAACGCAGCTAGCGCTGTGATATCTGCGCTAATTGCTGCTGCTAACGCCCATGTACGCTGAGATTCTCCCGAACGTGCCGCAACTGACGCGCACGTTCCACTACGCCATTCCGCCTGAGCTGGAAGATGACCTTCGGGCGGGTCAGTTGGTCGTAGTGCCTTGGGGCAACAAGCGTATTCAAGGCATCATCATCACGTTGGATGATGACGCCCCCGAAGACGTCGCCCATTTCAAAGACGTTGAAGACCTCATTGACCCCGAACCCGTTCTGACGAACGATCAGCTTGAGCTTGCTTGGTGGCTGTCACGTTACTATCACGCTCCGCTCATTGACTGTGTCACCCTGATGCTGCCACCGGGCCTCGCAAAAAATGCCGATGTTGAGTTTTCTCTCATCCAAGCGGATGCGCAGGTCAAAGGCAAAAATGCACAACAGATCATCAATCTACTTACGCGCAGAGGCCCGTTGCGTGGAAAACAATTAGACCGCAGCATGAGCCGCAAAGAATGGCGGCGCGCGATGCGTACTTTGCTCGCAAAAGGAATTGTGCGGCGTAAGGACGTGCTGTCTGACCCAACTGTCAAGCCACGCAAAGTGGTCACCGTCGCCCTCACACAAGACCCGCAGTATGTGACGGCGCTGAAGCGCATTGTGGCCCCCAAGCAAAGCAAGCACATCGAAATTCTCGATTACTTGTTTGACTTGTGGCCCGGTCAACCCGCGCTGCCAGACCTGCGCTACTACACCAACGCCACAAAGAAACATCTGGATCGTCTAATTGAAGATGGCTGGGTAGAAATTGCGCCCAAAGAAAGCGTGGTCGTTTGTGCATTATCAGCCGATGTCGCTGCCGCTTACTGTGAGAAGCATGCCTTTGAAAAAGCGCAAGAAGTCGCGGTGCTGCAGCGCCTCATTGATGCCGATGGTGTGGTGACAACTGAAACGCTGCCAGCGGATGCAGACTTACTCACATCAATGCAGGCTGCTGACCTCATCCGCATTTCTACTAATCCAGAACGGCTGCGTTTGTTGCCGTCTTTATATGAGCTTGAGGCCTACCTTGCGCCGCGCCGCGAACCGCAAAACGCAAAGACACGCGCGCTAGATTTTCTGGCGGAAAACGATGGCGGCCCGCTGGAACTCAGCTGGATTTACGCCGAGACGGATGCAAAGCGTAACCATCTCAATGACTTAGAAGACCTTGGCTTAGTTGAGTTTGGAGAGATTGAGGTCTACCGGGATTCGCTGCGCGACCGTGAGTTCGCCCGCATGACGCCTTTCACCCTAACAGAAGGGCAGCGCAAGGTTTGGCATGACGTGCAACACGGATTTGAGATTGCTGCGGCACAGCGTCGTAACGATCCGCAAGGTGAATTGCGCCCCTTTCTGTTGCATGGTGTCACCGGGTCTGGGAAGACAGAAATTTATCTGCGGGCGGTTGGGGAAGCGCTGGAGCGAAAGCAGCAGGCGATTGTCTTGATCCCTGAAATTGCACTAACACCGCAAACGACACAGCGCTTCATGAGCCGTTTTCCCGGCAAAGTGGCTGTGATTCATAGCAAACTTTCAGCAGGTGAACGCTACGACACTTGGCGGCGGACTCGTGCGGGCTTAGTAGACATCATCATTGGGCCACGTTCGGCATTGTGGTCACCCTTGCCCAACTTAGGTCTCATCATCTTAGATGAAGAACACGACGAAGCTTACAAACAGTCACCGCCCATCGAAGGGCCGTACTACCACGCGCGTGATGTTGCCGTGGAATATGCGCAGCGCGTGAACGCGGTCTGCATTCTTGGCTCCGCCACGCCAGACTTAGTCACGTATGAACGGGCAAAACGTGGGCGCTATCACTACTTGGAAATGCCAACGCGGATTTATGGGCATGGTGACCCTGAGTTACAGGGGCTGCTGCCTGCTACTTTGCCGACGGCGCGCATTGTGGACATGCGGCATGAGCTGAAGCAAGGTAATCGGTCGCTGTTTAGCCGTGAGTTGCACACCGCCATTACCCAAACCATCGCGCGTGAAGAGCAGGTTATCCTCTTCTTGAATCGGCGGGGACAGGCTACGTTTGTCTTTTGCCGCGACTGTGGGCACACCTCAGAATGCCCGAATTGTGAGATCCCCTTCACGTACCATCGCAAGGGCGACACCTTACTGTGTCACCACTGTAACGCCCGTCGCAAGCCGCCTGAGAAATGCCCAAAGTGCTACAACACGCGGATCAAATTCTTTGGCACAGGCACAGAACGGGTTGAAGCGGAAATCAGCGCGACGTTTCCGGACGCCCGCGTGCTGCGCTTAGACGGTGACTCGGTGCGCTCGAAGGATAGTTACGAGCACATCCTTACGCACTTTGCGCGGCATAATGCAGACATTCTCATTGGCACGCAGATGATTGCAAAAGGCCATGACTTGCCATTGGTGACCTTGGTCGGTGTAATCTCGGCAGATATTGGCCTGACGTTACCTGACTATCGGGCGAGTGAGCGCACGTTCCAAACGTTGACGCAGGTTGCGGGGCGCGCGGGGCGCTCTATGCGAGGGGGGCGCGTCATTCT
>JAHDBS010000255.1:4935-6691 GCA_020630225.1 Anaerolineales bacterium
TTTGGCCGCATTAGCGGTGACTATCGTTGGAATTTGTTGTTACGGGGGCCAAATCCAGCGCAGGTGTTGCCAAACATCAAGTTACCCAGCCACTGGTCGGCTGAAGTGGATCCGGCTGGGGTGTTGTAAGTGGTGAAAACGAGCGCGAATGCACATTCTGATGATGCGTTACATCCGCGCTCAGCGGTCTTTAGCGCTTAGCCTGCTTAGCTCTGATCTCCGTCTAGCAAAATCCCAATCGGCTTGGCAACAATAATGATGCGGTGCGTATTGGAATTGAACGGCCAGCAAGACACCAAGGTAATGCGTTCATCATCAGTTTCTTGGATGGCCTCAGCATTGGTCGCGCGCACATCAAGCGATTCACCGCGCTCTTTCACAATTTCTGAAGACGAAATCTGATATTGATAGATCTGATCATTGGAGTAGACCAAGATCAAGTCACCAGCGTTGAGTTGATCTAGCGATTCGAATACGCGGCCATAGACATTGTTGTGCCCATTCAGAACAGTGTTGCCAACTTCACCCAGCCCAGCAGAAATCCCATGCCAGCCAACTGAAAATCGATCAGGCACTTGCCATTGCACATATTCCTTGCCACCGACTTGCTGTACCCGGCGGAAGCCGACCGCTTCAACTGGCGTGTCGAGGTCAATTGCTGGAATGACCAGCCGATCAGGGTTTTGGCCGCCGCGAATTAGGTCTTCAATTGGGACAAGCGACTCAGGTTCAGGCTCGGGGTCTGGCGCTTGCGCAATGAGCGCTGCCGCTAACTGCGCTGCCGACTCAACATCCGCAGGGTCAGACTGGACAAGCAAGGCTGCTGCTAACTCTGTCGAGTTGACAGACGCTTCTCCGGCTGCCTTTTCCGCCGCCGATTCGAGGATCTGGGCTGCGAGTGCATCCATGTCAAAAGTTGGGTCGTTAGCATCGACAGCACTGACTTGGGTCAAAGCCTCACTTGCGAGCTCGCGGACAACTTCAGACTTTACAAGCGTGTTTTCAGTTGTATCTTGCTCAATAGCCGTGTATACATCTCGTCCGACTTCCGGGCTGTAGCTAGTGTTGATGAGCCCCTCTTGCTCCGCAATGTCTGCAACAGTCAGTGACACTGGTAACAGCTGAACACGATTAGAAAGTGGGTCATCTTCTGTAAGCCCGATCTTGGTTGCAATTTGTTGCCCGTTCGTATTCCAACGGGACCAAAGAAAAACGCCTGCGCCAACAAACATGGCGACTAACAATAATTGAATAAGTCCATTGGCAACCCCAGACTTGACGCGTGTACTACGGTCAAGGTCTTCAACTTGGGTGCGCATATTGGAGAAGTTGTCTCGTTTTGTCATACTTCGATTATATGAGGAGGTCTAGGTGCAAAAAAATAAAGAATTCAATGAAAACTACAACACTGCGTAAACAAAACATATTTACAGGTAATGTAATTTTGCAATATATAATGAATTTATAACGTCGTCTTAATTAAACCTCTATATTTTCCTTGTCACGGACACCATTGTTTCGACGTACTATAAAAGGGCGTAGAGATACGGGATTTTTGCGTCATGCTGTCTCTACCATTTACTAACCAAAAAAGAACCATTCTTTTACATTTGGGAAGTTTGTTTTATCGGCTACTTTTATTGTGTTTACAGAAACGGAGATCTGTAAGTAAGCTGGCTACGATTGAGAAATTATTTTTACAAGGACTTGAGTGACTATGGCAGACAAAATTTTGATCGTTGATGATGATATGGAG
>JAHDBS010000256.1 GCA_020630225.1 Anaerolineales bacterium
CGGCCTTATTTCACCTTTCAGGGCTGGCAAGACCTTATTCGCAATATTTTCTAGTTGCTGTTATTGGTGCCGAGTGCAATATACTGGCTGGGTGTCATGCCCGTATTTTGTTTGAACACGCGAGAGAAGTAGCGGACGTCGTGGTAACCAACCTGATGCGCCGTTTGCGTGATTGAAATGCGTTGTTCATCTAGTAAGCGTTTGGCTTCTTCAATGCGGCAGCGACTGTGAAATTGCTGTGGAGACTCCCCAACCCATTTCTCAAATAAGGCGCGCAGGTGCGACTGACTTACCCCGACCCAAGCAGCTGTTTTGGTGGCGCTAAAGGCTTGCGTGTAATTTTCGCGTAGGTAGATGATTGCATTACGAACTGTATCAGGATAGTCCGAATGCGGCAGTTGCACGGGTGATGTGAGATCAAAAATTCGTGCGAGTAGTTCATAGAACATGCCTATCGCACGTAATGGGTATCCTGGCTTACCAAGAATTAGTGTCTCACGAATTTCAACAAAGCGACTTTCTGTCTTTTCATCTGGCCCAAGTTGATACACCCGGATAGCAGGCGTTTCCCCCAAAACCTTTGGCCAATGGTTATTTAGGCCAAACCAATGAAATCTTAGTTTCTGTGAACCACGATAATAGTATGGGTGCCCGTGCGGAATAATAAGTAAATCACCCGGATTAACCGTTGTGCGATTTAGCCCATACTCAAACTCCGCATTTCCCTGCAGATGATAGTAGAAGTGCGTTGCGTTGGGCCGATCGAAGATCCCCGTCACGTAGTTTGGCTTGCAATGATACTCACCAGCCCCTTCGACGTAGAAATCTAGCGGATAATGTTCTGGAGTGCCCGTCCCAAAACGCCAATAATCGTAACGCTGTGGGATCATCCCATTTTGGGTACCGCCAGATTTGGGTCGGCGTACAGTCTTTCTTGCCATGACCTAAAATAATTTACTAAGACTAACAGTGCTTGTATTGGGCAGTTCGCACAATATTACAAAAATTATACCTGATATATCACCAAATATTACGTATCATTCAGAAATGGAAACTAGAGTCACACGATTTCTTGATAGCGCCGGCGTTTCTTACAAAATTTTGCCGCATCAAACGCCGCTGTTTACGGTAGCTGACGCTGTAATTCAACGGTGTGTGCCGCTCAATGAAGTCGTAAAGTGCATTTTATTGCGTGACAAAAAAGGGCGATTGGTGATGATCTGCGCGACTGGAGAGGTGCAGTTGGACCTACAAGCTGTAAGACAGTATTTACCAGAGGGCTACAAACGAATGAGCTTTGCTAAGCCAGAAACAATTACTGAATTGACTGGATATGTGAAAGGCTCAGTACCGCCATTAGATTTACCCTCAGATTTACCGTTATTTTTTGACGAAGGTATTCTTGCTCGTGAACAAGTGAATATTTCTAGCGGTGATCCAAATGCTGGCGTTGAGCTAGCGCCGCAAGAGTTACTGCGTTTGTCAGGTGCTGTTATTGCGAAGTTGAGTAAGGAAGCGGCTGATGCGTAAGTCACAGTTTCCGCTTGGTGCCAGCATTACAAAAGAACAGTTGGCGGTGAATCCGTATTCAATTTTTGAACACTTACAGCGCGATGAACCCATTACGTGGGTAGAGAATTACGGCTTGTGGTTAGTCACGCGCTATGCGGATGTTGTTGAAATTTTGAAGGATGCTGAAACATTCACAATGGTGCCGCCGGTTGGACAAGTCAACCCAATGGATGCGCTGTTTGGCGAAATGATGCTCAGCATGGACGGCCCAGCACATCGTCAAACGCGTGAAGTTTTCATGCAGCCGTTTCGGCCAAAGCATGTGCGCACATTTTATAAAGACCTTATTGAAGCAATTGTTGCGGAACTTATTGAAGAGTTGCGTGGTCAAACGGTTGTTGATCTTGCGCAGGCATTTGCCGATCAAATCGCGATCTTGACAGTCGTTGCGACATTGGGATTGAATATCAACGACATTGCTACGTTTCGAACTTGGTACGACGACTTTGGTGCTGCAATTGGAAATTTTGACCAAGATCCAATGCTAGCTTCACGAGGAGAGCAGGCATTTAAGAAGTTTGAAGCGCTTATTTTGGCAGAAATTGAGGTGCTTCGCGAAACGCCAAATAGCTCAATTTTGAGTGAGATTGTACACAGCCCTTACCAACTGGAAACGTCTCAGATTGTGTCAAATTGCGCCTTAACCTTTTTTGGTGGGGTAGAAACAACAACGTCTATGATTTCTAATGCGCTTTGGTGTTTGCTCACGCATCCTGAATCACTAGCGTATGCAAAGCAATCCGAAGCCCATTTAGCTAATGCACTAGAAGAAACGATGCGTTATGAGTCTGCGGTGCAATCGGCAATGCGTTTTCCGACGAAGAATGTTGAAATCCTAGGTGTACCAGTTGCCAGTGGGGCGAAAATTTACTGTTCGCTTAGCGCCGCAAACAGAGATGCAGCTATGTTTCAGTCGCCGCATTCCTTTGATGCTAGCCGTGAGAATGCAAATAAGCACTTGGGGTTTGCCTATGGTCCTCATTTTTGCTTTGGGGCACCGTTAGCAAGGCTCGAAGCGTTAACAGGTATTCAGGCGCTGTTATCAGAATTTCCGGCAGTGCAGCTTATAGATCCAGTCGCCTCTCAACCATACGGCCATGAATTCCGGGCGCCACGCAGTTTAGCTGCGACTGGGTTTTAGCTTAGCGTTCGATTGTTTCAAGGCGTCGTGCCACATGCTCCCTATTAGCATCTAAGATTGCTGGATCTACAGTAGGCGCTTCATATGCAGCTAAGGCTTGCGTTGCAACCAGATCTGCTTTTTGGGCCGTAGAAAATTTGCCGCCAGCTTCCCACGGTCCATAGCCCAATCGGTCGCTGATAACTGGTTCATAGAAGGCCGTTTGATAGCGCGCCATTGTGTGCTCAGTGTTCAGAAAATGTCCGGTTGGCGGCACAGATGCAATTGTGTCAAAAGCTAAGGTGTCCTCATTGACAGTAATGCCTTGCTGCATCGCGCGCATCATCCCCAGAGTTTCTACATCGACCATAAACTTTTCGCGCGAACAAACTAACCCTGACTCTAGAAAACCTGTGCCGTGCATGACCACATTACTATGGGCCTGAATGCTGGGCCATAGGCTCATCTGTGTTTCGTAGGCAGACTGTGCATCTACATCCTTAGCGGTGTTTAGGCCACTGCTTGCCCGATAGGGCAAATTACAATGTCGGGCCAGCTGTGCTGCTCCAGCGGTGAGCAAAGCACCTTCTGGAGTGCCATAGGCTGGTACACCGCTCTTTAGCTCAATATTCGTAGAGAAATGACCGTATACCATTGGCGTGCCAGGTGTGATGAGTTGGGCAAGCGCGATTCCTGCTAATACTTCGGCATGCTGTTGTGCCAAAATTCCTGCGAGGGTAACCGGACTGACTGCCCCAGCCAGAATATAGGCCGACATAATGACTGGCTGCTTTGCTTGAGCAAAGACATCAAGAGCTTGTAACGAACCTTGATCAAAACGTAATGCGCTATTGATGCTGAGGTTACCCATGACTACAGGCTTATCCAGTTGATCACGCCCCCCAAAGGCCAACCCGAATTGATCTAGCGTGTTATTTGCGATTGCTGCGTTTGCGAGACTACAAATAATTGCTTTGTCGGTGTAGCGCAATAGTTGATCAAATTGATGTAGATTGCGCTCGAGAGCGGGGCGTTTGGGTGGCGCTAGTACGTTTGCATCAATCAGGTGTACTGGGCCGCTGACTTGCGCTAGCTGGAGTAAGGTCGTGTAGTCTTCAAAAGTTGCTGGGCGACGGCCTGTTTGTAGGTCGCTGTAATAGCTAGCACCACCAGCTGTTGCAAAATTGATATTAGCCCCGCCAATTGCTAATGACTTTTCAGCGTCACGGGCATGTAAGATGAAGTTAGCGGGTGCCTGCGCTAAGGCGTCTTCTACTAGTTCTTTGGGTAAAAAAACGCGTTTTTCAGCGTCATCAATGCTGGCGCCGGCGGCTTTGAGACGTTGGCGCGCACCGCCATCCATCATCAAGACGCCAATCTCTGCCAGAATACGAAGTCCCGTTTCGTGGATATCGTTGACTTGGTCAGGTGATAGCACTTGCCAAGGCGAAAACGGGGATTGAATTTGCGCAAATTCGCGTAATGCGCGGGGTAGTTTTTCTTGGCGCCGCTGTTCTGCTTTGCGGCGCATTTTTCGCTGACGAGCCATTGAGTGTTTAAAGAACTACTAAGTTTCGAATTGAATAGCTTATGTTTATTCGATGCCTAGCTGAAGCTAGCCGCTTACAATGTAAAGCCGCGAAAGGTCTAATGACCACTTAAACTACGAATTGAGCTAAGCATTTTCTACACAAATACAATAGCTAAAATTCTATCCAATAACAGCGTTTTCGCCAGCACCGCGAGCGCGAGATTCGTCAGTTGCTTCAACCATAGAAGCGATTGCGAGCGTCTCCAGCTGAGTCCATAGCGCATCATCAATGGCTAGCCCCGTGTCCAAATTGCGATGGTACGTGTTGACACGCTGCGCTTGGGTAATTGCAGTCGTTGCGGCATGCGCTGGCAATTGACTAGTTTCATGCCCAACGAAAACAGTTAGGGCTGCCTCACCTTGTACTGTAGCCTCAATAATTGATCTGTCTTGCGTGTAAAAATATGTGGTGTCGTTGCCGCGTATCATTGCTTCTACTTCAACTGCGCTTTGGTCAAGATGTGCCAGTGCCAGCTTGCCTACAGGGGCATGGGTTTGGAATATGGTTGACGGTTGCCCGGTCTCAATTGATTTTCCAATTGCGAGGTTCAGTGCCATATCGCCTGCAAGCAGCACCAAGCTATTGTCTGCGTCTAAGGTTAGTTGTGAATCAGTTTCAGATGCTGGTGCGACAGCCCCAAACGCATAGCGTTCTCGATTTTCAATGCAGTGTTGAAGGCATTGCATACCATCTAAGTCATGCATCTCTAGCCAGACGATGGCATCGGCAATATCTTTGCTCTCGGCGCGCGGCCAACCAAAGCCACGAAAGGCACGCCAAATAATTTCTTGAAGTTCGTTTTCGCTAACTAACATAGGCTGTTGGTTTGATTGGGAAAGACCAGTTGTCGTGAGCAAGCGTCCCGATTTCTGATAATCGTGGGGCACCTTGGAAAAGGGTGATCCGAGTCCACAAATTAGATTTGGGATCAAAACGACTTGCTCCGAACATTGCTAGCTTTGCGCGCAGCATATGAATTGGCAAGCAATCGTGCCCAATAAGGTTGGCTTGAATTTCACCGTAATCGTAATCTGTTAAGGATTGAACGCGTTTTACGGTTGCTTTGTGTTTTGGCTGCGCCATGACAAAGCGGGCAACGGATTTCTCTGCATGTTCACTCGCAAATGCAGTCAAATCGCTGTACATGGTGGCAACATCGCGTGCGATGTGCACCGGCATTTCTTTTTCTGCCCCTGGCTCTTCACTGCGTATGCCCAGACGTGGTTCTTTCTTCTCTTGCGAGTAATACCAAAAGAAATGTGTGTTCTCTGGTGCTGCAAAATCGATGTCAATGACCCAGCTATATTGTGTTTCAACGGCACTCTGCAACTGCGCAACAGTCCACGTTGGATCTAGCTTTTGTGATGCATTCGTGCCTGTGGCTGTTTCTAAATCATCAACAATAGTTGGGTATAACTCAATTAGTAAGCTATTGAGGATCTCTTGCGTTTCAATGGATGTATTTTGGCTACTGAAGTCAGTCAGTGCCGACCAGCGTTGCAGCGGCTGGATTGCCAAGAACTGCTGCAATTCCGCAATGCCCGCTAATGCACTTTCGTTTGCTTCAGTTTGGCGCTGATCATCAACGTTTATTTCGGAAATATGGCGTTGAGCTTGTGCCAATGTATGTTGAAGTTTTGCAACCTGTTCTGGCGTGGGCTGTTCAAGTGCGATGACGCGCCCCAGAGCCGTTTCGCGGGCTTGCATCCAATTGTGGATTAAGTGCGGATGCTTAACAAGAAATGGTGCCATGCCTAACCCAGTTGCATTTCCAACGCCGAGATAGCGATGAAGTTCGGCTGCTAGGGGAATGGCATTTTCACTGTTTTGTTGTTGAGCAACATGATTGACAAGCTGGATAGTGAATTCGCGGAACAACCAAACGGCAAACATTTGCGCACTAAACGGTAGTGCAAATGAAGCTTTGTCTCTTAGTTTTCCATAGTCTGCGACCCCAAATTTTCCATTGCCATATACAGCCGTGGTGCGGAAAAGATAGCCAACATCCGCTAATAAATCTGCAGAAGGTTGTTGGCCTGTAGAAAGTGCGTTGACAACGGTGTTAAAACTGCGCACGCTTTTGTTTGCACGGGAAATGACCAGGACATCGGCCTGATTGCGACCAGCTTCTTGCTTGGGTAATTCACTATGCAGGCGTGTAATTTGTGCCTCAGTTAAGCGTCCTTCGCAAAGCGCAAAAGCTGCATCCCACTTTTCTGCAATCACGCGATCAGTACGGTCAGCAGGATCTAGGTATTGCGAAAAGACGATCAGTGAATAAATTTCACCTTGGCTAGCTGCGACTTCATATAACGCTGTGCCATAGCCATTATCATCAATGTCAAAGCGTGTACGCTGAATTTGCCACGCTTCACGATTGATTTTTCTAATCATTGAGCGTGCAAA
>JAHDBS010000257.1 GCA_020630225.1 Anaerolineales bacterium
TTGTTGAAAATGATTTTAGCCATTAGCCATTAGCCATTAGCCATTAGCCATTAGCTTTGTAATGTGTCGTCGGGAGTGCGATCAGCCTTGCCGCGGCTTGTTCTGCTGTTAAGTCGCGCTGCGCTTCCCCCAGCATTTCATATCCCACCATAAATTTCTTTACGGTTGCAGAACGTAACAATGGTGGGTAGAAGTGTGCATGTAATTGCCAGTGGTCATTATCACCGTCAAAAGGAGCACCATGCCAACCCATTGAGTAAGGGAAAGACGTTTCGAATAAGTTGTCGTAACGAATCAGGAAAGCTTTCAGAATTGAGGCTAACGATTCGCGCTGCCCAACTGTCAATTCATTCAGGCGTTTGACGCTGAATTTTGGAAGCAATAGTGTTTCAAAAGGCCAAGTTGCCCAGTATGGGACGACAACAATCCAGTCTTCATTTTCAGCGACTGTGCGTTCACCGTCCGCTAGCTCTTGAGCGGTGTAGTCTTCTAGCATGCGCCGCCCGTGCTTAGCAAAGTAAGCGGCTTGGTGGACATCTTCCTTACGGACTTCGTTTGGTAGCGTGTCTAACGCCCAGATTTGCCCATGCGGATGCGGGTTAGAGCAACCCATAATCGCGCCTTTATTTTCGAAGACTTGCACCCACTTAAACGTTTCCCCTAATTCAGTGACTTGCTCTGCCCAAGTATCAATGACTCGCACAATCGCGGCTTCGTCCATCTCTGGTAGGGTCAAGTTATGCTTGGGGGAGAAGCACATCACGCGACAGGTGCCATTCACCGACGCAGTTTGCATGAGTGCATCTGGGTCAGGCTGCATTTGTGGTGTGTCTTGTAACAACGCTTCAAAGTCATTCACAAAGACGTAGGTCGACTCGTAATTTGGATTCGTGCCACCGCTTACACGCGTGTTGCCTGGACATAAATAACACTTTGGATCATGCTCAGGCCGGTTGTCTGGTGGGAGCTGTTCTACTTTGCCTTGCCACGGGCGCTTTGCGCGGTGTGGTGAGACCTGTACCCATTCGCCAGTCAACGGATTGTAACGACGATGCGGATGTTCAGTTGGATCAAATTGCGTGTTGCTCATATCAGTCTATTTTAGAGGACAACACCGTGTTTGCGGTGTAAGAGTTCAGTTGTACGTACAATTTCTGCTTGCGTTTCGGCAGTTGTCCAGCCGCGTAACGGTTGCATAATCGCAGCTAAGTCTTGCAGCATAGCTGCGGTGGTTTGGCCTAACATCCCAAGCATGGTGCGGCGGAGCAAAATATCATCAAGGTGTTGACATTGCTCATTTTGCACGAGCCAGTGGATTTCGCCGTGGGTATAGTCTGGTGCATCTACAACAGGGGTTGTATTGGTTGCTTCAGTTTTTGCAACGCTGGCGCCAACAGTGCCATAGCGTTCAAACAAGATGCTGGCACGGGCATTTTGGATGCCTGTTTCACGCGCCACACGTACGGCCCAGCTTTCAGGATCTAAAGGATAGTTTTGCCCACCACCAATAGGATGATCTTGCGTTGACAGCTTGCGTGGTAGCCCCAATAGCTTAAGCGCAGCATCGGCAGATTGTTCAGCAAAGGCGCGAAAAGTTGTCCACTTGCCACCAATAAGATTAAGAATTGGAAACGCGGTGTCAGCATTGGCATCAATCGTTTTGATCTGATGGTCACGAGAGATTTGTCCCGTCGATTTTGCATCGCTTGCGGGCAATGGGCGCACGCCTGAAAACTGGAACACAATGTCTTCGCGTGAAATCTTGATGTTTGGAAAGACCTTGGCCGTCATCTCCATGAAATAATCAATTTCTGCATCAGTTGTGACAGCGTCGTCTGGGTTGTCAATTGCAATATCAGACGTGCCAATCATCACGCGGTCATAAAGCGGGTAGATCAATACAATGCGACCATCGTGATTTTCAAAGAAGAACTCATTGTCGCCAATGGCAGCACGTAATTCAGGGTGGTCTAAGACCAAGTGTGAGCCTTTTGTGCCTCCAATGAATTTAGTTGGCGTTCCAAGGCGGTCATTGGCAAAGTCGATCCAGGGTCCTGCGGCATTGATTACGACTTGTGGCGTGACAGCATAAGTTTGGCCAGTTAGCGTGTCCGTTAGCGTAATGGCTTGACCATCGCTTGCTGTGGCAGCCATATAGTTGAAGGCTAAGGCATTAGGGTGCGCGTCCATGTCGCGAATCAGGTCAATGCAGATGCGTTCGGGCGAAGGCATCATGGCGTCATAATAAGTCGCCGTATGGGTAACCTCAGGGTTGAGCGCTGGAAACGCAGCCAAAGACTGCGCATTATTTCTCAAGGTGTGCTTTGGCATTGTGTTAGTGCCACGGGCATACCATTCATACAGCATAATCCCAATCTTAATCACCAACGTCCCGCGTTCTGAAGGTTTATCGAGCAAACCTAAGAATTTGAGAGGGGCATTCAAAAGCCCAGATAATTTGGTAAAAATTGGAATGGTAGTGGGAAGCGGTTTTACGGCATGCGGTGCGTTTTGCAGCAAGCGATTTCGTTCATTGACGGCTTCATTCACAAGTCTGAACTCGCCGTTTTCCAAATATCGAATGCCACCGTGCACCATATGTGACGATGCAGCGCTTGTGCCAGAGCAATAGTCGTTCTGCTCTACTAGTAATGCATCGACGCCTTGCAGTGCAAGGTCACGCCATGTTGCCACACCATTGATGCCACCACCGATGATCACCACAGACCAGTTTTGGGTGTTTACGAGTTGTTGTAATTTTAAATCTCGATCCATTTTGACGTACAAAAAACTTCCGGTTACACTTCATGCACTGTGAAAGGCGTAACAATAGAAGATGTTGCTCGAGAAGCAGGCGTATCACGCCAGACCGTCTCTAGAGCAATCAATAACAAAGGGGAGATCTCACCTAAGACCAAAGCAAAGGTATTAAGTGCGATCCAAAAACTTGGGTACACACCTAATTTGCAAGCACGCAGTATGGTTACCCAGCGCACAAGCACCATCGGTCTTATTGTTGGTGATATTGCGAATCCCTACTTTTCCTCAGTTGCGCGCGGCCTGCAAGATATTGCCAGGCAACATGGTTACTCTGTGTTTATTAGTAATACGGATGACAATGCTGACGTTGAGCATCAGGCATTGAAAACAATGGCCGCTCAGCGTGTAGATGGCATTGTGTTGTTCTCACATGAGCTTGCCGCTGAAAAGCTCATGGCGTTTGCTGACACCTACCGCCCAATAGTGCTTGTCAATCGTAATGTTCAACATCCGAATATTCATCACATGGCGGTTGATCATGGTGAAGGCATTCGGCTTGCGTTTGAACGCTTATGGCACTTAGGACACCGTAATATCGGCATGCTAGCGCCGTATCAGCCTGCGCGCGCAGACATCTCCCGTCGCCTCGCAGCTTTTGAAAGTGAAATGCAGCAACGCGGGTTAGCAACGACAGATAACGTCGTTGCGGCCCAACCAACCTTCGATGGTGGGTATGATGCGATGTTGCAATTGCTGGATGCACGGCATGATCTAAGTGCGGTACTTTGCTATAACGATCGGATGGCCATTGGTGCGTTACAGGCCTGCCGCGAATTAGGTCGCAGCGTTCCAAATGAACTTTCCATTATTGGGTTCGACAACATTCGCGTGTCTAGCATGGTGACCCCGGCTCTAACAACGGCTGCCGTTGATCGTTATGAGATAGGGCGTTTGGCTGTTGAAGCACTTGTGAAGCTTATCAATAACCCAGATTTGCAGCTAGAACGTCGTATTGTTCCAATGTCATTAGTTGAGCGTGACTCAGTTGCAGCACCTGCAGCTATTCTCGCTAGCAACATGTGATTTGCACTTGTAAAAATGAGTAAATACAGCGTCTGTAAAGCCTAGATCTTGACAGATTTTTGATCATTCGCTATATTCCGTGAACGTTCACGGGAACGTTCACAAATTGTAATCTATTGCCACCAGATTCACAATAAAGAGGAAACATGACAACCACAAATCTTCCCGAAGTTACACCATGGTGGAAGAAGCGCAAAAACGCCGAAGCAATGGCGGCATTTGTGTTTTTACTCCCCAGCCTCATTGGCTTTTCCGTATTTTATGTATGGCCAGCAATCAACGGCGTTCGCATTAGCCTAACCGATTGGAATATGTTGAAAGACCCTACTTATGTTGGGTTTGAAAACTATGTCAAGCTATGGGGTGATCGCGATTTTTGGAATGCGCTGAAAGTTACGGCTTGGTACGTAATTTACAACATTCCAATTCAAACTGGGCTTGCACTTGTGATCGCAATTCTGATGGATCGTTTCACACGGTCTTCATTAGTACGCGGGATCCTGCTGTTGCCATGGCTGATGCCAAACGTAATTGTGGCATTGCTATGGCTGTTTATGCTGGATAAAAACCTCGGGATTGTAAATGTTGGGATGGAAGCAGTTGGTCTAGATGGTCTAGCATGGCTCGGTGGTGGTTCCACTGCTTGGAACGCTTGGCTAATTTCATTTCTCGAAATGTTCACTGAAAACCCGAAAGCGTGGCTTGGTCCAGACTTAGCAATCTTCTCAATTGCCCAAATCAATACTTGGCGTCACGTGGGCTATACCGCTTTGTTGATCTTTGCCGGTCTTCAAAATATTCCTGAACAGCTTTATGAGGCGGCCAAGATTGATGGCGCTAGTGAAGCCCAGACGTTCTGGCGCGTTACTATTCCTTTACTTCGGCCAGTAATTGCCTTTGTGTTAGTGACCTCCATTATTGGGTCATTCCAAATTTACGACACGGTCGCGATCACCACGCAAGGTGGTCCGGTGAATTTCACCGAAGTTATCAACGTATTGATCTTTGAACAAGCGTTTGAGCGCTTCAACATGGGTTACGCTACAGCTATTTCTGTTGTGCTGTTTCTCATGTTGGTAATTGTTAGTCTGGCGCAAATGTATTTGCTCCGTGCAGACGAAGCAGACGTCTAATCAATAAAGGAGGAAACAGATTATGCAAAGTAGTAACGATGTCACTAAAGCTCCACGTGAGCCATGGACTGTCTTTCGCGTGTTGGGCTGGATTACGCTCATCATCATTATTCTCATCACATTGTTCCCATTTTGGTGGGTGCTTAGAACAGCCCTGACAGACGCACAAAGCGTTTTTGCTAATCCATGGTCGCTAATGCCAGTGGAGCCAACCTTGTTCAACTTCCAACGTGTGCTTGGTCTCGTGGACTCAGACGTGGCTGTTTCGGCTGGTGGCTCAGGTCAGTCTTTGAACTTTATGCTGTTCTTGCGCAATTCCATTATCTTCGCCACGCTGGTGACAGTTGGGCAAGTGTTCTTTAGTGCTTGCGCGGCCTACGCTTTTGCACGCTTGGAATTTCCAGGGCGCAACTTCTTGTTCACCTTATATGTTGCTGCACTGATGGTGCCAGGGATTGTGACATTGATCCCGAATTTCTTGCTGATGCGCGACCTTGGCTGGATTGATACCTTCAGAGGGATGATTGCCCCATATTTCCTAATGACGCCGTTTGCTGTGTTTTTCCTGCGGCAGTTCTTCTTAGGCATCAACCCCGAAATTGAAAATGCTGCGCGAATTGATGGTGCCAACCCGTTCCGGATTTTCTGGAGCATTATTTTGCCAATTACACGTCCAACATTGCTGACGTTGGCAATTATTACCTTCATCCAATCTTGGAATGAATACTTGTGGCCTCTGATTGTTGGGAAGGGCGAAACAGTGCGCGTATTGACAGTGGCACTCGGGATTTTCCGTCAACAAACGCCACAGGGCGCACCTGACTGGGCGGGTCTAATGGCTGGGACATTCATGGGGATTGTGCCGCTGTTGATTTTGTACCTGATTGTTGGCCGACGCGTTCTGAATTCGATCCAATTTACAGGGTTCAAATAAATAAAAAACATTGTATGATGTGGAGCGTTGCAAAAAGTGACGCTTCACATCATTGTGAATGCTATACATATGAATTTCTATTTGACAGAAATTTGTAGATTTACATAGTGCTTTTGAGCATTATTTTTTTGTTACACACCGTGAACGCTCACGGCAGCGCTCACGGTAACGTTCACAATTTGGGAGTAAAGGGTAGCAATTTGTCTACTTTTGAAGATTGTTGAACATAAATTGGTTGTTTCTGCCTGAATGGCAGTTTTCAGCAGGGGCTTGTAATGGGACAAGCCCTGAGGCAATTCAAGTTCAAATGTTGAATGGACATTTGAGGAGAAGACATATGAACCTAAAACTGAATAAGTATTGGCTCCTCAGCTTGTTGCTCGTGCTAGCAATGGCCATCGCTGCGTGCGGTGGCGGTGCTGCAGAAGAGGCACCAGCTGAAGAGGAACCTGCTGCGGAAGAAGCTGCCGCAGAGGATACCGCAGCAGAAGACGCTGAAGCGGAAGCCGAAGAAGAAATGGAAGAAGAGGCTGAAGCGGAAGAAGAAATGGCTGAGGAAGAAGAGATGGAAGAAGACATGTCAGAAGACATGGCTGACGCAGTAACCATCCGCTACGCACTTTGGGACGCTAACCAGTTGCCAGCATACGAACAATGTGCTGCTGACTTTATGGCTGCTAACGAAGGCATTAGCATCGAAATCAGCCAATTGGGTTGGGGCGACTACTGGAACGACATCCAAACCGGGATGGTCGCTGGTACCGC
>JAHDBS010000258.1 GCA_020630225.1 Anaerolineales bacterium
TTTCTCTGACATGATAATTTTTTCCTTTCACAAACTTCAAAGGTACGAATAACAGCAATTTGGGCAGCCTGGCGAGTTGTATTTACCTAGAGCGATGACCAGCAGTCCAAATCGGTACAAACACTTCATTTTCTAACCAAAAATATAATTGGTTAGAATTTACGCTTTCATTGTACACGTTTGTGAGAATGAATCAAGCCCTTTTTGTAGAGTTTTTGGAAGTTAACCAAAATTTACTAAGGTTTGTTTAAAGCGTACAGCTGCTTTTACAATACTCGTAACGTTATTGGCGAGGATTTAGCTTTCGCAAAGAAAAGGTTAAGAACTAAGCCTGTTTTTAGAGATTTAGGAATTTTGAATACTACCAAGCGGCGAAAATTGAGGAAAGGTAAAGCAAAAGGTTAGAAATTGCGTTGCTGTTACTTGGGTTAGAGTAAAAATAGAAATGAGTTTTTGAACACTCTGTATGAAAAAGTTAGTGGGAACCAAGCGGTCAGGAAGAACTAGACGCCTTTAGACCATAGGGGCTTCTCTAAATAAGTACTAAGAGGCTGTTTTGCGTTTCTTCTAGCGAAATAAGTTTGTTTTATGAACTGTTTCGGCTACTGTCCACTCAGTTTCGATGCAGTTGCGCCGCCACGGCGAAAATCTCCTGCCGCACTAAAGCCAGATTGCGCAGAATAGCGCACAATTTGCGCCCCACCAAAGTACATACTTTTATTTGGCCACTGATTAAGGTTATATTGCAACTCTGCCAATGTTGTCACCGTTTGAGTTGAGAATTCAGGTTCCATATGCAGGGTGTTGTTTTCAAAATGAATACGACTAGCATTTGTTGCATCGTCAACTGTGAAATTGTGATCAATAACAAGATTGAGCAATTGCAGGATTGCTGACCGAATGCGGGTGCTACCTCCACTGCCGAGCGCTAACATTGGTCGCCCAGCTTGCGTCACAATAGTCGGTGACATCATTGTGGCAATACGTTGTCCAGCTGGCATTTTGTGAAACCCAAGAGGGTGCAGATCGATTTCACCAAGCATGTTATTTAGGCTTACACCGGTGTCGCCAACTAAGTAACCTGCGTTTTCACCTGCTGACATTGTGATGCTTACAAAATTCTCTTCACTGTCTACTGCACTAATATGGGTTGTGTGGTTTGGCGCAGCTTCAGTTGCTTGTCCTGCTGTTGGTGACGATGTGAGATTTTGCTTTAGCTGGTGGATATATTTGGACACATGCGTGTCATCTAAGAATGCTGCAACGCGTTCTGCGTCTGACCCTGTGCTTTGTTCCCATGCCATGCGCGCTTCGCTTGTAAGGCGCATGACTTCAGCGAGTGCACGAATGCGTTGGGGGCTGTCAAAATTCAAGCCGTCCAAGGATACTGAGTTGAGTAGGGTAAGCGCAAAGCTAATTAGCACGCCGCCTGTTGAACTTGGCGGTGGAATATGGGCTACAGTGTCACGATATGGGACTGCAATCGGTGTGCAAAATTTGGCTGTGTAGTTTTCAAGGTCTGCTTGGGTAACTAACCCACCATAGCGTTCTTGGTCAGCGACTATAGCCTTGGCAATTTCGCCCGTTGCGAACAAACTAGGACCAACTGCAGCCAGTGCTTCTAGGGTCTCCGCAAACTGAGGCATATAAAACGCCTCGCCAGCTTGTTTTAGCTTCCCATTAGGGGCGTAAATAGCGGCAAGCTCTGGCGTATCCGTGAAGATATCCACAAGTAGCTTCAGGATGTATTCCATCCCGTCTGAGATCACTGCTCCATGTTTTGCCAGTCGAATGGCAGGTTGCAGAGCAGTTTTGAGTGGCAAACGGCCTGACTTCTCTAGCAGTGCTGTTAGCCCAGGAACAATGCCTGGAACAGCTACACTGGCGCGCCCAATAAAAAATGATTGTGTTGTCGCTCCAAAATCTAAGACCACTTCGCGGAAATCAATCCCATCGTGCAGTTTGCCAGATGGCATGGTGCTGAAAAAATCGAGCGATTCTAGTTGTCCTGATGCGCTGTCATACCAAGTAGCGATGCCGCCACCACTAATGTTGACAATGACCGACTCTGCAACGCAAGCGGCAAATGCAGCTGCAACGGCTGCATCAAATGCATTTCCACCTAAGGCATACATTTCCGCGCCTGCTGCGGCAGATTGCGGGTCTCCAGCAGCGACAACACCATCTAATGTGTGGTTTACGGTTGCCATGCAAGAGCGGCTTCTACTGCGCCGTAGGCATTGACCATGCCATATCCGGTTGTGTTATTTGGAATGCCAGTAGCGTCACAGTCGCTACCGGTAAAGTTGCCTGTAATTGGAACGGCGGTGTCGATGAGAATCTGTTCTACAACATCGATCTGACCAATCAACTCTGGATTAGCTGAATAGATGAGCGCGACAACACCGGCAACATGCGGCCCAGCCATTGAGGTACCAGGGAAGCGGTCATAAGTCCCACCCGGTGTGGCTGACAAAATGTCCTCACCAGGGGCAACAATGTCTGGCTTAGTACGGCCACTGCCATCGACAGTTACAGGCCCCCTGCTACTAAAACCAGTTGGATTGCCAAGAGCATCAATTGCACCGACTGAGAAGGCCTCGTCATATGTTGAGATAGGGCTACTAACTGTTTCGCAATTTGGCCCGTCATTACCTGCTGACGCAACAATAAAGACACCAGCATTACGCAAGGATTGCGTTCCAACTAGCAATGCATCAGCGTCGCATCCTTCAATTTCTGGGCACCCCCAAGAGTTATTGATTACATCTGCGCTCAAGTCAGGGTTTCCATCTGTAAATGGATCGCCCCCGTGTGGGTATGGCGCGAGCATAAATTGCATACAGTCGAGATATAGGGTGGGGTTTGCTAAGTTGCGATATAAGTTGCTACAGCCAAACCACTCTGCGTCTGGTGCAACGCCCACTGTTTCACCCACAATAGTGCCAAGGGTGTGGGTGCCATGCCCACCTTGGTCATAGGGCACTGGATCTTCGTTCCACGGGTCTAGCCAATGGTAATCATGGTCATTAGCGCTGCCGCGATAGCTACGCTCTAGCTCAGGGTGCATCCATTCAACACCCGAGTCCGACTGCCCAACAGTGATACCAGTTCCGGTCACACCAAACTCACTCCAGACGCGCGGCGCATCAATCATGAGCAGGTTCCAGTCTGGCTCGGATGGCTTAGTAAAGAGGCCTGTAGATAGTTCAAGCCGATCTGGGAGCGGTCGTAGGTGCGGGTTTTCTAAGATCCGGTCTACATCGGCGCGGCGTCCAATGTAGAAGCGCAGTAATGGGTTCGCTGGCACTTCAATCGCATTGACTAAGTAGTAAGGTGTGAACTCAATGCGGAAGCGATCTAAAACAGCTCGCAGCTCAGCTTGGTCTGAGTCTGCAAACGTAGTAAGTTCCGAATAGGCTGTGGCGCGGCGGGTGTCGATGTCATTGATGGTGGCAACAGATTGCGTATTGGGTTGGTTGGCCATAATGACAAACATTTTTTCCCCATGAAATCCGGGCTGACCACTTAGGACATACAGGACTAAGGCTGCTAATCCAGTGGAGATAGCTGTCCCCACAGTGACTAACTTTGGTATGCCTGCAGTAAGACTGCGTTGTATTAGGCCTATGATGAGTGCAAGTAACAGACTTAGTCCAGCAGTGATTGCAGCAGTCCGCATGGCAATGGGCAAGGCTTCGTCTGTGCTGACTCCGACGAGCATAATGAAGAGCTCATCCCCATCAAATGTGATCAGAACGGCGGCAACAACAATTCCAATGAGTAAGCCCAGTGGGCGGGTCGCCAACGTTTCATAAGGTGTTTTCGCATCTCTCATCAAGACAGACGCGAGCCAGCCAAGAGCTGGAAGTGCGATTATTAGCGCGAGCTGATGGCCATTTGTTCCAAACCCAAGTGCGACTAACCGTAGCGTGCCACCAATAAGCAATGCTAATAGTGCAGTGTCACGCCAGCGTGTTGTTGATCCAAAAGCATTTAAGTCAAATTTCGAGCGAATAATTTCGACGGTAATAAGCGCAAAGACAGCTGCGGCACCAGCATTGAGTAATGTATCTAGGAGTGACCCTAGCGCACCATTCATCAGCCAAGCTATGGAGAGCACGATCGCTGACGTAATGGCTAAGGCGGTATTACGAATGCTTGTATTCAGCGCTGTTTTTCGTTGCAAGCGCAGCATGCCCCAGAAAACGAGGCCCAGAATAATCTGTGCTAAGGCCGTTCCTTGGGCTGCGGTGTATGGCAAAAATCGTAAGGGAAGAAATATGACTAAGCTAAGCGATGCCCAAAACCAACAGTTTAGGATTGTTTTGTAACGTGCAGATTTTATGAAGCGCTGGCTGGCAAAAGTTGGCGCCGCTAACACAATCCAAAGCGTGATGTAGCTTAGCGTCATTGCGCCAACGCCATAATTTGCACCAAGGTTTGCAAGATTTAACTGCCGAAATATCCAAATGACTGCAACTGCTATGCTGCCTGTTAAGGCGATAAATGCACTGAGGGCTAGTATTGCAATTTGACCACCATGCGGACTGCTTCGTAGTGGTGAAGGTTGAGTTTCTTGCGCAATAGATTCGTTCATATGAAGTGGAAAAGCGTTAATGCTGCTGCTATTGTAAAGCACCCATTTACTAAAGATGAGCAGCAGATGATGAAAAAATAAGCAGCACATTATTTCCGTAAGACTTCAATTCATAAGAGTGTCAGTGTCAGGGAGTTATAAACCGCGCATGTGGTGGCTTACTCACCCTATCAGTACAATCATTTGAGGATTATTCGTTGTATGACACTTTCAATGCAGTCTAAAAAATCATCCAGCTTTTGGTCAGAACATTGGCAAAAAGTGCTTGCGCTCGTGTTTTGGGTCTCAATTATCGGCGCTTATTTTTATTATTCGCAGGTGACAGGACTTTCAACGACTGAAATTTTGCGTCGTTTGACACGTTTTATGATGCACCCTGTCTTTGGGCCGGCGCTATTCATCCTTCTTTATACAGTCCGGCCTATCTTTTTATTCTCTGCTGGTGTGCTCTCAATTGCATCTGGCGCATTCTTTGGTCCGCTGGGAATCTTGTGGGTTGTCATTGGTGCAAACTTAGGTGCACTGCTGGCATATGTTATTGGCCGTTACTTCGGTAAAGGGCTGCTGGACGACACCGCTGAAGAGCGTACATTGGTGTCTAAGTACACAAACAGCATGCGTGAACGTAGTTTCGAAACCATCTTCTTGATGCGCTTATTATTCCTGCCGTATGACTTTGTTAATTACTTGGCTGGTTTCTTGAAGATTGATTGGAAAGCGTTTCTATTAGCAACGGCATTAGGTAGTTTGCCTGGCACTATCGCATTTACACTGTTTGGGGCATCTATTTCATTGGAAAGTGTGTTGGATGGTGCCCGACCAGAATTCAATCCATGGATTTTGGTTTCAGCTGTCGCTATCTTTTTAGCTAGCTTGGGTGTATCTCGGATCTTACGTCGCCGCGAAACAAATGCAGCTGTCTAAGAGATAACGCAAGGCGTAATTTACGCTTCTACTTATCTTAGTAAGGCCAATCGCATATGGGGTTGGCCTTTTGTATTTAAGCGCCTCCTTGATATATTTGATTGGTGCTTTATAAGACTATAGTAGTGGTATGTAGTAAAATATACGCTGTATTTTGGAGGACAACTTAAATGGCTTTTGACCAATTATCGTCTGCGCCTGAGATCGCAGTTGAATATACTCAGTCTGAATTGGAAAGCGCGTTTCGACGTGCCATGACCCGTGTGTATTTATGGATGGGGCTTGGACTATTCCTAACAACAATAGCGTCATTTGCAACGCTTTCAAGCAATGCAGCGCTCGAATTTATTTTTGGTAACCAGATAGTCTTTTGGGGCTTGCTGATTGTTGAACTGTTGCTGGTGTTTGCCGTACGTGGCGCAGCTTATAAGCTTTCACCCGGCATTGCCGCAGGGATCTTCTTGTTCTATGCTGCCTTGAATGGTGTCACCATGTCAGTCATTTTCTTGGCCTATACATTTGGCAGCATTGTGCTGACTTTCTTGGCTGCAACTTGTCTGTTCGTGGCAATGGGCATCATTGGGATGACAACTAAGCGAGTACTGACAAACGTGGGCGGCTATCTAATGATGGCGCTCATTGGGCTTGTCATCGCTATGGTACTGAACATCTTTTTACAAAGTTCTGCATTAGAGTGGATTATCTCGATTGTTGGTGTGGCTTTGTTCATGGGGCTGACGATTTATCACACTGAGCGTACGCGGCGTGTGACCTATGCATTCTTAGCAGCCGGTGACACCATGGCTGTTCGGCGGGTTGGTATCACTGCAGCACTGTCGCTCTACTTAGACTTCATCAATTTGTTCCTGATGTTGCTACGCATTATGGGAAACCGCCGTTAGTGCAAAGTAGAGTAATACTTTAGTCAAAAATTTCATAAGTTATGTTTAGACGCCTGTTGTTTTATTGTGACAGGCGTTTTTCCTTAATAGTTAGCATGCTTTTTTGCTATACAATGAAAATTGATGACGCTTCAGTGGTCATACCTCTCCCTATTTTTCATTGTAGGCATTGCAGTAAATGCAATTGCATTTCTCAGCACTTGGCAACGTAGAAATCGCCCAGGTGT
>JAHDBS010000259.1 GCA_020630225.1 Anaerolineales bacterium
CTGCGCATCCACGTTTCAATTGCGGAATACAACAACGTCACAATGAACATGCGTTCAGACTCGCTAAGGTGCGCAATATAGAAAATACTGTGACGCGGTTTGCCATCTGGCGCATAGAACAGACTTTGGATGTCTAACGCTTCACCCGTAATCCAAGGTTGAAAAGACGGTGCAGCCAAGATGCTATTGAGCTTCATTGCCAAGGCCATGCGGTCTTTAGCAGGGAAGAATTGATCGACTGAGAAGAAACCGATCTTTTCGAATGGCGGGTTCGTGACCTGCATGATCAGCTCGCCCATATCTACATCCTTACCAGACTGCCACGCGTTCGACATAATGTTGCTGAGCAAAATATGTCGTGGATCTGATACAGGGTCTGCATCCGTAATGCCTATGAGACTTAGCAACGCTGTTACTGTGCCTTCAATTTGCTCCAGCAGCGTTTCCTGATGTTCTGCCCAATCTAGGTCAGGCGCACTGAGCGACGCCAAAATACTAATAGGCTTGCCTGACGTTGAACCAGGCGTATAAATCGTACGATAGGCCGAGTCTTTCAACTTCTGAATACGATCACTTTCAATACCCCAACCCGCCAGTCCATTTTTCCATAAGTCTGCAGTGCCTTCAGCGACTTCCGACACGCTCTTACCATCGCGACGCGCCGTGTCTGCATTGATCCAAGGCTCAAAGTCACTAGGCAGCAAGTCAGGAAAATGCAGTAGCAAGTTCGTAATATCACCTTTCGGATCGATGAGAATCGCCGGCAAATTGTGAAGCGCCGCTTCTTCCATCAGATCGAGGCAAAGACCGGTTTTCCCAGACCCAGTCATCCCGACCACAACGGCATGGGTGGTCAAGTCATCAGGGTCATAAAGATAGGGATCGTCGGTAGTGTCAGCGGAATTATGATCGAAAATCCGCCCTAGATAGAAGTCTTTTGGATAGTCTACAGAGGCCATATTTGAGTAATAAAAAATGGAATAGGCGTTATGTTTTGCAGTTTTGATTGTAGCAGATTGGACACCCAGAGTCTGAGATGAGACACAGTGGGAATTTTGGAAGACAGAAGAAACAGCTCAACAGCACTGAAATGAGCAAGTTTTTCGAAAAATCGACACTTTAATTATTTTTTCGAAAAGCCGAGCAGAGAAGTATTTAAGGTTACTGATTAGGTATGAAGAAGAATCGGTTAGCTATCCGGCATATTTCCAAATGCCAGAGTCATGCCCTAACGCACTCCGCAAATCACCGATTGTTTGACCTGTCACTGGGTATAACAAGGAGCTAGCAATGTCGGCAAGCGGAAATAAGACAAATGCCCGCTCATGCAAACGGGGATGTGGAATTTCAAGGTCCGGCTCAGTTAGCTTGAGCTGCTGGTCACCATAAAACAAAATATCGATGTCAATGAGACGCGGGCCAAAGCGTTTGCTTGGTGTACGTCCAAGCTCAACTTCCAGTGTCTTGACCAACGTTAGTAACGCTTCTGGGGACAATGCTGTTTGCCCAGCGACGACTAAATTTAGAAAATCAGGTTGATCTTCAACGTACATCGCAGCTGTCTCGTAAATGGGTGAGATGGCTGTCAAGGTAACCTGCGACTCTAACGCCTCCAGTGCACCTTGAATATTCCCTAGTCGGTCACCAAGGTTAGTCCCTAGTGCCAGATATACAGTCACGCTACTCATCTAACAACACAACGGGTTCTTGATACAAACGGACACGTTCGGCAGCAGCACGTTCAGCCAAAAATTGATCTAACCAAATATTTTTACGGTTGAGAGGAATATCTTCATCCCCCAAAATATCGAGTGGCGCATTCAAACGCAAAATCCGCTGCGGGATAATAAAGCGAGTAATCCCTGCAGGATACAAATTACCATCTAAGGCAGCTTGTAAAACATCTGGAATTGGGAACGGTGCAAACAAGAAAAGCGCAGCAAAGTCTGGGAATTCTTGCTGTAGAGCATCGATATTAGTGTTGAGGGTGCGGGCAACAAAGCCAAGGTCAGTATATTTAGCGACCAGCGTATTCAACGCTTGAAAAGCAGGGATGCCATCCGCAGGCTGAATAGCATATGCCGTTTTCTCATTGGTAATGACACCTGACATCACCTTACCCGCCCGAATATCCGCCTCTAAATTTTCAGGGTTCGTCTTTGTAAAGACCAAGTCCGACTGTTTATCAAGTGCTTTGACAAGCATCTTGGCGGAAAGACCTTGAACGGCGTGATACCACGTATCTAAGTTCAGCTTAGGATGGTCATGTGGGACGACTTGTACGGCAACGCTAGGAAACCCCATTTGACGGAATGCATTGGTGCGGGTGGCGCCATCCAACACAACATAATTGCCTTTCCACTCTGACACAATTGGTGGATTCATAAGCATTGAGGCGCTTTCAAGTTTCACGGCAAGTCGCTTAACGCGCTTTGCATCAAAATGCTCATGCGGGAAAATTTGCTGCGTTTGCACCACGCGTAGCCCTAATGAGTTGCCTGAATGCAACCCTTGGATTTCGTCAGCGAGCTGTTCAGCTAAACGCAAGCTGGCATCTCGGCCAATCTGCGCTTGTGCATACGTGTTTTGCGGCAGCACTGTCAAATCTTCTGAAGTTTCAATAGTGCCATCAAGACTGTTTGGGATGAGTAACGTGGCGGCTGTCAATTGGCCTTTGCGCAAGGCACGCTGTAATGCTGGCACATCAATGACACCATGCGACCCTGTATTGATCAGGAATGCCCCCGTTTTGCAATGCGCAAGCTGTGCATCATCTAAAGCGAACTCACGGGTATTAGTGGTGCGTACATGCAGGCTAATGAAGTCAGAATTTTGCAACAACGTATGGAGTTCAGTTGGCTCTACACCTAGGTCACGGGCTGCTGCCGCCGAAAGTCCGGGCTGATTCGCGAGGACGTGCATCCCGAATGCTTGCGCCCGCTGCGCGACTTCTTGCCCAATTGCACCGACCCCAACTAAGCCAAGCGTCTTTCCTGCTAACCCAACGCGCGCATGGTGGGCCATACTCAGCATTTCAGAGAACGTTTTTTCAGCAAGCGCGACTGTGTGTGGCGCTTGTACATCCAAGACGGAAATACCTAGCTCTTCCGCAGACTGCACATTGATACCAGAGTGCAACACCCCAGCAATCACAATAACGCGTAGGTCCGGCGCAGCTTCCAATAAGTTACCGGGCAGGAATGCATCAGAGTCAATCACAATCGCGTGATAACGCGGCAACAGTGAATGCAGTTCATCTGTAGACAAGTCAGGCTGAAAGTCTACAACGCTAACTTGCTCCAAATGCTGTATCGCAGCTTCATCAAGTGGAACAGTAACCAAAATTCGCGGACGGAGTAATTGTGTCATACGCGAATTTTAGCAGGGAAATCACGGTGATATATCAGCAGATTTCAAATCAAATCGGCTTCAAACGTGAAACGTGCCACATGATCAGCGGATAAATCACGCTGTGCAGATTTCTTATCTGATTTCAAAAGAAACACACTATAATTTCGAATATGGAACCAACCTTCCACATTCGTGAAATCCCAATCTACGGGGACCTTATTTTGGCACCAATGGATGGCTACTCTGACCTGCCATTCCGTTCGCTATGCCGTGAATTAGGGTCAGCCATGAGCTATACCGAATTTGTCAATGTAGATGAACTACGCGGCAAAAAAGGCGGCAGTCGCAAGGCGAAGAATAAGCTGCGCTACACCGAAGCCGAACGTCCAGTTAGCTATCAGATTTATGGGCACGATATTGACCGTCTGATTGAAACTGGCGTGCGCCTAGAAGGCCAAGGTCGCCCCGATATTATTGATATCAATATGGGCTGCTATGTGAAGAAAATTTCTGAACGTGGTGCTGGCGCAGGCATGATCCGCTTCCCAGAGCGCATTGCTCGGCTCATTAGCACGCTCAGCAATGATCTTGAAATTCCAGTGACGGCTAAGATCCGAATTGGCTGGGATGAAGACATGCTCAACTACATGGATACTGTCCGCGTGCTAGAAGACAGCGGTGCAAGTCTCATTGCTGTGCATGGACGAACGCGTGCTCAAGGCTATAAGGGTCTGGCCGACTGGGACGCTATTGCTGAAATCAAACAAGCCGTCAGCGTGCCGGTTTTAGGCAATGGGGATGTGACCACGGTTGCCGATATTGAACGCGTCAAAGCGCACACAGGCGTAGATGGCGTGATGATTGGCCGCGGTGCGATTGGCAATCCATGGATCTTTTCGCGAAAAGACCGCGAAGACGTTTCATTTGAAGAAAAAGTCACCATGATGCGCAAGCACTTGGCACTAAACCTCGACTTCTATGGCGAACGCGGTGGTCTCATTTTGTTCCGCAAACATGTTGCGAAATATATTCAAGGGTCTAAAAGCGAACCAAGCTTACGCATTCCGTTGCTAACAGCAGAAAAAGTAGAAGACTTTGTCCGCATTCTGGCTGACCACGAAGCTGCAATGGGGCGTTTAGACCGCGACGCCCGCGATGCGTTCTTAGCAGAATTTACAGACCGTGAGCCGGTTGTGGCGTAGCCAGTGAGCACCAGCTAGAGCTGTGCTTTTTAACTCTCTTCATTTCGTATTTTTCTTCCCGATTGTTGTTGCAATCTATTTCCTGACGCCTTTACGCTGGCGCTGGGCTATTTTGCTGGTCGCCAGTTACTACTTTTACATGAGTTGGCGACCTGTCTATGCGCTGTTAATTGTTGCGTCTACCGTCATTGATTATTTCTGTGGCCAACAAATGGGCAAACAAGCCAGTCAGGCCGCCAAACGCCCTTATTTATGGCTCAGTTTAGCCGCTAACCTCGGTTTGCTCTTTACGTTCAAATACCTAGGTTTTTTTGCCGAAAGTGCCGCTATGCTCATGGGGCGCACGAGTACAGAACCACTGATTAGTCTGGTACTTCCAGTTGGGATCTCGTTTTATACCTTCCAGACACTTAGCTACACAATTGATGTTTATCAAGGAAAAACCGAGCCAGAACCACACTTTGGACGCTTTGCCTTGTTTGTTTCATTTTTCCCGCAATTGGTGGCTGGCCCCATTGAACGTTCTCAAGATTTGCTCCCACAATTACGCAACAATCATCGATTTAAGTTTGAGAACCTTGTTAGCGGTAGCCGCTTAATGCTGTGGGGATTTTTCAAAAAACTAGTGATTGCAGATCGCCTTGCAATGGGAGTAAATGTTGTCTACAACGACTTAGACGGCAAAGCCGGCACAACTCTCATTCTTGCGACCATCTTTTTTGCAATTCAAATTTACTGCGATTTCTCTGGTTATTCTGACATAGCAATTGGCACGGCCCGTATTCTAGGCATCAATCTCAATTTAAATTTCCGACGGCCCTATCTCGCCACTAATATTCGTGATTTTTGGAGCCGCTGGCATATTTCACTCACGACTTGGTTTCGCGACTATGTTTACATTCCATTAGGCGGTAACCGCACCACGCAAACGCGTTGGCTCCTGAATATTGCAATCATCTTTTTAGTGAGCGGTCTGTGGCACGGTGCCAATTGGACATTTGTCGTTTGGGGGGCGCTGCATGGGGGCTACTATATTGTGTGGATCTTATACCGCAAGTGGCGGCCGACTGTTTCAAAAAGCCTAGCCTGGCAAGGGCTGAGCCGCCTCTTTACCCTGACATTTGTTATTTTTGCGTGGATTTTCTTTCGCGCTAATAGCTTTGCCGATGCGATTTATATTGTTACTCATTTAGGGCAGAATTGGTCCTTCAGTCTGGACGCTCTCAATTTGTTAGGCATCATGGGAACACTTATTGCCATTGTCTTCTTGGCGATCTTGTTTGCTGTGGAAATTGGCAAAGAATATTTCAATTTGCGCGAAAGATTTTTCCAGCTCTCACGCCCGCTACGTTGGACAGCTTATTACGCTCTCGCTAGTTCTATACTCATTTTTGGCGTATTTTCATCGGCAGAGTTTGTCTACTTTCAGTTCTAGCTATGAATACTCAGCAGTTCATTCGCAGCAGTCTGTTTTTCGTCATAGGGTGTGTTGTCTTTTTCAGCGGCAAGACCGTTCTCACTCGCTATTTGGTTACATCTAATCCTAATCTGACGGGGTCTGGAAATGACTTAGCCCGCTTACGGATTGATCAGCTATTACAAAATGCAGACAATTACACAGCCCTCGCCATTGGCAATTCCCACTCCATCGCGCTCGATTTTGAAGCGCTAGGCGAAAACGGTTACTTTCTTTGGCACGAAGCTCGTGATCTGTTTGAAGTTGAATATCAGCTAAGGCTAGTCACGCCGGCGATGTCAAATTTGGAGACCATTTACATTCCAATTTCATATGTGACATTCGGGTGGGACAATGCTGCGCTGTCAAAGCTAACAGAAGAACGTGTGACTATGTACAAAGCAACGCTTGGTACAGAAGCCATCACGGCAGATTTCAAGAATTTCCGAAGTGCAGTTTTGCAACGGCTTATGCCCGTAGATACACAGCGTAGGGATGTTTATTTAGGAATTGCATTGCACACTGCCTTTAGCAACTTTGGCCTACCCTACACCCAAGAAGGGCGCTATACCTTGCTTGAAGATGGCATGCTGGACCAGCCTGCATGGCGAAACTGTAGTTATATGGAGCCAGAAGA
>JAHDBS010000007.1:0-2528 GCA_020630225.1 Anaerolineales bacterium
CTTGACTCAGACAACGATGGCACGCCAAATTATCTAGATGAAGATGATGACGGCAGCAATGTCGAAACGCAAATAGAAGAAAATGCACCAAACAATGGTGACGCCAACGATGACGGCACGCCAGATTCGATCCAAAACAATGTTGCCTCGTTCCCACATGCGGAAACCAGCATGGGCTATGTCACCATGGAATCGCAAGGAGACTGTGCCCAATTTATGCTGCAAGGCACCTTGGTCGAAGGCGATGTTGCCACCCAAGACGTGTTCTATGACTACCCTTACGGGCTGATTGACTACGAATTGGAATGTGGTGACCTTGGTGAAATGAGCGATGTGACCTTGCTCATTCATGAAATTTCAGACCCGACTGGTTTGGTGTTCCGGAAATACGGTCCAATTACGCCCGGTAGCGCAACCATTGATTGGTACGACTATCCGGCAACATTTGGGACAACCGTGATTGGTGGCCAAACCGTTGTCATGGTGAACTTTTCACTAACCGATGGGGTCATTGGTGATGACACCATTACAGATGGCATGATCCTAGATCCGCTTGGTATTGGGGTGGAAAGTGGTGAGCCGACGCCAACACCAACACCAACGCCAACGCCTTTGTTCCCAATTGAACCAACCCCTGCTGAAGCGAATGCAGAATTCCAATCAGCGCCAGCGCAGCCAAGTTTCAATGCTGTGCAACAGTCCACCGCGACTAGCACCGAAACTGCAACTGCAACCAATACGGCAACGGCTACATTTACGCCGAGTGCGACCGCAACGCAGGTCAATACGGCAACGCCAACGTTTACTGCGGTTGCAACCAATACAGCTGCGCCAACAAGTACAGCGCCAGCAACAGCGACGCCTGTGCCGAACGCAACAAATACGGCTGTCCCAACAAATACAGTTGCGCCAACTAACACAACTGTGCCAACAAATACGCCTGTTCCGACAAGTACGCCCGTGCCAACGGTGGCACCAACTAACACGATAGCGCCAACCCCAACTGAGGTGACGGATGTGCAAAGCGCGACGAATAACATTAGTGACAATATGTCTAAGTTATTTGTTGACGTACGTGCCAATGCCTCAATTAGCCGGATTGGTAGCAATATTGTCTATGACATTTCTGTTCGTAACGATGGCACCAAAGAAGCCAATGATGTCGTGCTACGCACAGGGCTCCCTAAAGAACTTGATTATATTGGTGGCTTCAGTTCACAAGGCACCGTGCGGTATGACAACAATCGTCGAGAGTTGTTTGCAGACCTCAAAACAATTCGTTCAGGTGAACAAGCTCAGATCACGGTGACCGCAAGAGTCAATGAAACCGCGATTGCCGGTGTTCTAATTGAGACCTTTGAGTTTGCGGCCGAAGCAGACGCAGCAACAGAACTCAAGACCAATGTTGCTGGGGTGCAGGTGATTCCAGCTGAATTACCAGACACTGGTGGGTTCGATACAAGTCATTTGTTGATTGCCGGTGCTGTTGCGCTGGTATTAGCAGCGGCAGGTTGGGCACTGCTCTTTGGCGGAGTTATGTCGCGGGCGGCTAGGGAAGACCGTTGACCTAGAATGGACTGAACTGCATAAATTACAACAAGCTAGCTGAAAAACAGCTAGCTTGTTTTGTTTAAGTGCTGATGCAATTGTGTACATATGCATTTGAATTTGAGGATTTCTAACTCTTCCTCAGCATTCTTGCAAAGTAGGGCTGCTAAACCAGTCTCTTAATGTTTGGGTGTAACAATCATTAAGTTAGTTGTATTTGAAATAACTCGCTTTTACCGGACTCAAACCTCTCTGCCTAGAAATAGCGTTCGCTGCGGCACGCCGGTTTTATCTGGAAATTTAAGACTCTAGGCGCTCTTCTGGATTCAGTAGGAGATTCAGATGCGAGTCAGGTGCATTTACTAAACTTCGCTAAACCATGCATGACCTTTGGGGCTTGTCGACTAGTGTTCAGCCTCTTACCAAGTCTCAATTGACTCTAAACAATCTAAATATCGGATTCTAATTACACTAAGACTGTCTAATAAGTATGTTGAAACGAATAATTGATTCGGGAGAGACAAAATTATTCGCTTCAACGCTCTAAACATGTAAATGCGTGTTAGGGCTGACACAGGCCGTATTAGAGTGTTTTGCCTGTTGTCATTTTTTTGAATGTACTGGTACCGACCGAGAGAATGTTTTATGAGTACAAAACGAAACGTTGTAACCACGTTTTACTCACACCTGCAAAGCTATCGTTTTAGAACGCGTGCTTTTCTAGGGCTACTGTTAGCGCTTATCGCTGTGCAACCACTGTATGCGCAGTGGAGCAACCCCACTGACTTAACCGTTCCTCGTCACGGCGTTTACATCAACGAAGTCAATTTCTTAGTAACACCCGGATCTGGATATACAGATTGGTTCGAAGTTGCGAACTTCGGCACCGAAGTCGCAATGGGCTTTGATCAATATTATGTTTGTATTGATCTCACAAATTGCAAACGCATCGCTGACTTAGTTCCGCCTGGAACAGACCC
>JAHDBS010000007.1:2628-34883 GCA_020630225.1 Anaerolineales bacterium
TCATGGAAGGTGATCCGATTGACTATCACTACTTCCATATGAACTTTGATCAGAATTATGTCAGCCCCACAGATGGTAACGATGTCATTCGTGTTTACTTAGACAATGTGCTTATTGCCGAACATTCTCCGGCAAATGTGTCTGAGCATAATACGCTTCTAGCAGACTACGTAGATTTACAAGGGTTGACACCGGGTACCTATGAGCTGAAGGCTGTGAAATATACGTTTGGCTCTACCGCTGCAAGTAACCTACAAGACATTGTTAACTTTGAAGTCATTCCGGCATCTACAGATGATGTTGACAATGACGGCCTCCCTTTTGCTGTCGAATGTCCAACCGGACTGCCAACGTGTGAGGATACTGACAATGACGGCACGCCTAATTATCAAGATCCCGATGATGACGGCGATGGCGTTCCAACGGCATTAGAAAATCCAGATCCGAATGGCGATGGCAACGTTGCTGATGCGCAAGACACTGATGGTGATGGTGACTATGACTATGTGGATCCAGATGATGATGGCGACCGCGTGGGGACGTTGTATGAGAATCCAGACCCGAATGGCGATGGTGACGTCTCAGATGCCCGCGATACAGACGGTGACGGTACCCCTAATTATTTAGATGACGATGATGATGGGGACGGCGTTGATACCATTTTTGAACAAGTACCAACTGTCGATGACCTTGACCCGTCAGATGCCCGTGACTTTGACACGGATGGCACCTTTGACTATCTCGATGTCGATGACGATGGCGACGGCGTTCACACGCAGTATGAAGATCCAGACCCTAATAACGATGGCGACCCTAGTGATGCCTTAAATACAGATGGTAATGGCATGCCTGACTATCTCTCTGATGATGACGATGGTGACGGACTGCCGACGATCTTGGAGCAAGCCGATCCTAATGGTGACGGTAATCCTGATGATGCTTTGCGCACGCATGGGGCGACTCGTGCTGACTGGCTTGACTGGGACAACGATGGCGACAAAGTCAGTACCCTGTATGAAAATCCGGATCCAAATGGAGACGGTGACCTTTCAGATGCGCAAGACACCGATGGTGATGGAATTCCAGATTATCTAGATCGTGATGATGACGGTGATGGTATTTTTGGCGATTTTGAATTCCCAGACCCTAATAATGACCGCGATATTGCTGACGCCAAAGATAGTGATAGCGATGGTATTCCGAATTATCTAGACAATGATGATGATGGCGATACCGTTCTCACCCTTTATGAAAATCCTGACCCAGATGGCGATGGAGATCCCTCTGACGCGCAGAATAGCCTTGGTGGGTTCCTCATACCAGACTATCTAGATAATGATGACGATGATGATGATGTTCTCACCATTTATGAATTGCCAGATGCCAATGGCGACGGTAACCCCGCTGATGCGCAAGACACCGATGGCGATGGAGCCCCTGACTATTTAGATCAGGATGATGATGGTGACTCGCTCGCAACCATCTTTGAAGACTCCAACCCTAACGGGAATAAAAATCCAGCTGGCGCGCTAGATACAGACTCAAACGGTACGCCTAACTATCTGGATAATGATGATGATGGCGACAGTGTCCTCACCATTTTTGAAGATCCAGATCCAGATGGCGACACGGATTACAACGATGCTGAGGATAAAGATACTGACGGTATCCCTAACCACTTAGACGCGGATGATGACAATGATGGTGTACTCACCATCTTTGAAGCGCCTGATCCAGATGGCGATGGTGACCCTGCAGACGCCCGTAATACCCATGGCACAGTCACGCCAGACTATCTTGATACTGACGATGACAATGACAGTATTCTGACGATCTATGAAAATCCAGATCCGAACGGCGATGGTGACCCTGCGGATGCGCAAGATAGCGATGGTGATGGTATTCCAGATTTCATCGATCGTGATGACGATGAAGACGGCACGCTCACAAGCGGTGAAGATCCTGACCCGAATGGCGATGAAAACCCAGCAGACGCCGTTGACTCAGATGGCGATGGTGCACCAGATTACTTAGATATTATTGATAACAATGACGATGATGATGCAGATGGTATTCTGAACGGATTTGAAGGGGTTGATCCAGATGGTAATGGGCGTCCAGATGATGCCATTGATAGTGACGGTGACGGGACGCCGGACTATCTGGATGACGATGACGACAACGATGGCACCCCAAATAACCAAGAAGGTGCGGACCCAGATGGTGATGGTGACCCAACCGACGCCATTGATTCAGATGGTGACGGCATTCCTAACTATCTAGACGAAGATGATGATGGTAGCAACGTTGCCACAAACATTGAAGATGGCGCCCCGAATGACGGTGACGCTAATGGTGATGGCACGCCGGATTCTGAGCAAAATAACGTTGCCTCTTTCACGCATGCTGAAGATGTTACTGACACTGAATATGTCACCCTTGAATCACAGGGCGATTGTAATCAGTTCTTCTTGCAAGGCACCTTGGTCGAAGGCGACATTGCATTGCAAGACACGATGTATGACTATCCATTTGGTCTCATTGATTATGAATTGAACTGCGGCAGTCTTGGGGAGCAAAGTGACATTACGTTGCTCATTCATGACTTAGCTGACCCAACAGGTCTTGTTATGCGCAAATATGGCCCAATTACGCCGGGTAGCGCTACGATCGATTGGTACGACTTCCCAGCAACATTTGGGACGACAGTGATTAGCGGCCAAACCGTTGTGCGGGTGGACTTCTCTCTCACTGATGGCGCATTTGGCGATGATTCAATTACAGATGGCGCGATCTTAGATCCATTTGGGATTGGGGTAGAAGCAGACGACATTACTGCAACCGCGACAGCAACGGCGACCAATACGCCAATGTTCTCGATTATGCCAACGGCTACACCGTCTGCAGAAGCAGTGTTAGCCAGAGCGCAATCGGATGCAACGAACACACCAACCCCGACGAATACGGCTACGCCAACGTTTACACCCAGCGCAACAAGTACCAGCGCGCCAACGAATACGCCGACACGTACGCCAACCGCAATCAACACAGCTACGCCGGAGACGTCTGTCCCAACGCGTACAAGTACTCCAGCGGCAACAAGTACTGCAGCGAATACGGCAACCCCAACCAACGCAAGTGAGCCAAATAGCACGGCCACAGCAACGCCTACAAATACGGCGACGCCAACAGCGACCGCTGAAACGACCACTGAAATTGATGTTAATGATCAAATGTCGAAGTTGTTTGTAGACGTTCGTGCTAACGCTGCTGTTAGCCGTATTGGAGACAACATCGTGTACCGAATTTCGATTATGAATGAAGGGAATAAGAAGGCGACAGATGTTGTGTTGCGAACCGGATTGCCAGAACAGCTTGACTACATTGGTGGGTTTAGCTCGCAAGGATCGGTCAAGTTTGACAACCAAAAACGTGAACTGTTTGCTGACTTAGAAAGCATTGACGCTGGTGCCCTTGTCACTATTCGCGTGACGGCCAAAGTCAACGAAGCTGCTCAGGCTGGCGTGCCAATTGAGACCTTTGAATTTGCAGCCGAAGCTGATGCAGCAACAGAGCTGAAGACTAATGTTGCTGGTGTGCAAGTGATCCCAAGTGAATTGCCTAACACAGGTGTATTCAACATGCAGACCCTTATTATTGCGGGCGCAGTTGCATTGGTCTTAGCAGTTCTGGGTTGGACGTTAGTCTTTGGTGGGCTTGTGACTAAGCTTAGTCAACGAAAATGATAACGGTTGCTAAAAATAGACTGTACTGACGAATAATTGAATGAATGCACATATGCAGCCTGAAATTTCGGGTTGCGTTAGCAAAGAAAGCGGCTTCTCATCTGAGAAGCCGTTTTTGGTTCCATATTTTGAGCGGCGCTTTACCCTGTTGATGCTGGGACAGGGTTCTAAGGATTTCAAAATTACAGTAGAGTCCGGCGGCCTCATAGGCTGCTGTGAAGTGAGTCAGTATGTCTACTAAAGATTCCCTAAAGCCTGCCCAACCGAAGTAACCAGATTCTTACTTTTTATTTTTCCTCAATAAAAAACAAGCGAACCTCAATTTTGCAAAAGGTGTAATTACTTACACTAAATGTGGAGAAAAACTCGGATCGTAAAGGAAATTTTGATGGCACGTATTGTTACCTTCGTCAAATCTACCAAGCAATATCTAAACCTTGGCTTGGCACATTTGCTAGCGCTACTCCTGTTAACAACAGTAGTAAGCACTGTTGCTGCAGTTGCAGAAAACCCAGATGACTCTGCTGAAGAGGCATTTGTTCCCCCTAAAAGTGAAATTTTCATTAATGAGGTTGGCTTCCAAGGCGATGGCGTTGGCGAAAATGCTGACTGGATTGAACTTGCTAATTTAGGTGTCACCACTGTAGACATTGGTGATTACTACTTGTGTGTAGATCTGACAGACTGTGCGCAAGTCAAGTCTTTCTATCCTGATGATGAAGATCCTTTATATGCTGAATTTACGCCAGCTAGCATGCTAATAATTTATTGGCTGTCGGATATTTCAGAAATGGAAACAACCGTGTCATTGCACCTTACAGAGCCGGATTTGACAGATTGGGAAGCTCTAAGTGAGTCGATTATTGACATTGTCCACTGGAATGACGATTTGTCTAATGTCGCTGCCTATGTGACAGACGCCCGCGAACGTGGTTTAGGAGATGCCTTGCTTGTCTCTGAAGATGATTACACCGGGGTTGAAACAATTACGCGGATTAATATTCCTAGTCGTGCCAATGCAGATGATGCAGACTCATCAACGCCTGACGTAGAAGACCCTGAGGCTGAATCGCCTGATGTCGAAGACCCAGAAAACGAAAATACGGCGCAGCATGATCGAAATGCAGACAATGATGAAAGTCCAGAAGGTAGCGAAGATGAAGCGCCAGATGCTGATCCTGCTCCAATGTTCGCCTTGCTTCCTGCATCTAGCCTAGAACACAACCCTGCATTTGGCCCGTTTGTGCGCTTGACCCGACCACATGAGGGACGACAATTTGAAGAGGGTGAAGCTATTCCATTCGGGTTCTTCAACATCAATTTAGATGAAGAATTCGAAGCTGGTAAAGATGATGTTCTTAAGTTGTATCTCAACGGTGAATACATCATGCGCTTTTCTGAGGGTGACTACCCGACCTCTCATTACAATGAAGATGCCTTTGCAGCATTCGCCGACTTAGAACCCGGTGAGTATGAATTGCGCTTGCGTGTTTTCTCAAATCAAACGTTGGCAACAACCGATGAAGTGATTGAGGACTACTCAACATTTCACGTGCTAAGTGCGGAACCAGCAGTGCCGCCAACGGACATTGCGCCCACTGAAATTCCACCGACCGAAGTCGTCCCTACAGAGGTGCCACCAACGGAAGTGGTCGTGACAGAGGTGCCGCCAACTGATGAGCCGCCGGCTGCATCAGAGGTACGGCCTCCAGCGGAGGCCGCGGATAGTGTTGAACCAACGGCGACATCAACGTCTACGAACACGCCAACGGCAACAGTTACTCCAACATCAACTAAAACCCCAACGGCGACGCTAACGCCTACGTCAACGAAGACACCGACATCAACAACGGTGCCAACTTTGACGAATACGCCAACATCTACGCCAGTGCCAACCCATGTGGTGGATACAGATGGGCTAAGTTTTGAAGCTGAATGTCCGGAAGGCGCAGACGCTTGTCGTGACACGGACAAAGATGGCACGCCAGACTGGGCAGATGCTGATGATGAAGGCGATGGCCTTGATACTGCGTTAGAAAACCCAGATCCGAATGGTGATGGGGACCCAAGTGACGCGCAAGACACTGACGAAGACGGTACACCAGATTACTTAGATGATGACGATGACGGCAATGGTGTTGAAACGATTGTTGAAGTCAATGCGCCTAATGGTGGCGATGGTAATGGTGACGGTAAGCCGGATGCATTACAAAATAACGTTGCATCGATGACGACTGCTGAAGATGACGAAGAATATGTCACCGTTGAATTTGATGGAACTTGTGAAGATCTGACCGTAGACAACACGCTGCGTGAAGACGAAGTTGTTCGCGAAGATGAAGACTATGACTACCCATTTGGTCTCATTGACTATCGCCTACGTTGTGGCGCGATGGGTGGGGAAAGTGAAGTCGTCCTAATTTTGCACGATGTTAGCGATCCAACCGGGTTGGTACTGCGTAAGTTTGGTCCAACCGAACCAAATGGGCCGATCACTGACTGGTATGAATTTGATGCTGATTTTGGCACCACAGAAATTGACGGCAAGACCGTTGTAACGGTGACTTTCACCTTGCAAGATGGGGTCTTTGGTGATGACACCGCAGTTGATGGTGTTATTTACGATCCATTGGGGATTGGTGTCACTGCCGGAAGTGAACCAACGCGGACTCCGACGGCGACCAATACGGCGACACCAACGTTCACCCCGCAAGCTGGTAGTAATGCAACGGCGACTAACACTGCGACGCCAACCTTTACGCCACAAGCTGGTAGCAACGCAACTGCGACCAATACGGCAACACCAACGTTTACACCGCCGGCAGGTGCAACAGCAACGAATACGGCAACGCCAACATTCACACCACAAGCCGGTGCTGCTGCAAGTACAGCAACCGCGACCCCAGCGTCAGTGGCTGCGAATGAAAATGACCGCAATCAAGTACAGTCTGCGGCGAATACAACGACAAATACAAACCCAACTGCAACAGCAACGCCTGCTGCGGTTGCACAAGCAAATGCGAACACGACCAACAACAGCAACAATAACAATGCTGATAACTTAGTCAGCGATGAAACCGTCGTGACTGCTAATTTGGTAGCACCAAATACAGCCACACCAGTGCCAACGCCAACGCCAGCAACAGCACCACAGCTTCAAGTTGATGTGCGTAGTAATGCAGCAATTGGCCGCATTGGTAGTGACTTGGTATACACCATTTCGTTGTCAAACCAAGGCAATGAGCCAGCAGATGATGTGGTGGTGCGCTCAGCACTGTCGCCACAGTTGGACTACATTGGTGGTTTTAGTGAGCAAGGGCGCGTACGCTATGATAGTGAAACCCGCGAAATTGTGGCTTCACTAGACACACTTGCCGTTGGGAAAACAATTGATATCCGTGTTACGGTGAAAGTCAATGAAACTGCCACCGCTGGTGTCGCCATTGATAGCTATGCATTGGTGGCAAGCGCTGACACAACTACTGAGATCCGCAGTAATGTGGCTGGGGTTCAAATCATTCCGGATGCGCTTCCAGAAACGGGTTTCTTCAATCCTATGATGTTCATCATTGCTGGAATTGGGGCTCTAATTGTCGGTGTTGTGGGCTTCTTCATGATGTTTGGCGGTGCCGTAACGTCTGCAGCGAAACAACGCTAGCTAACAACCGGTTTAGAGAAATTGAAAGGCCTGCTTGGACATTCCAAGCAGGCCTTTTTGTTTTCTGACACTATTATGTTTGACCGCATTTGGTTGCCAAACTTACTTGGCTGTTAAGTTAGTTGCTAATGTTTTTGGCACTTCGTCCCAACCAAGGTCACAGCGGCTATTCAATAATATTTTTCCCCAACAAACCTCAAGTGACTCTAAACAATCAAAACGGGCTGAAACCTTAGACTAAAAGTTGAGGTAAGAGGCACTTTATCTAGAAGATAGGTGGTACTAAGTTTTGGTTTTACTAGAAATGCTTCCGTATTGGTTTCGTGAGAATTGGCTGCGCTTGCTTGGCTTGTGCGGCGTTTTGCTTGGATTTATGTTCCAAGTACCGTTTGATTACGGTGAAACCAGTACACTACAAGTTACATCAGAAGTGTATTTACCAGTTGTTTACAAGCCAACTGGCCCAACCCTGGCAAATGACAGCGTCTTTTTCATTGAGGTCATTTCGGACGAGTTAACTGCAATTGAGGCCACCAATCAGCCAATTGCGCTCCGCATTTCTCGGACGGGTGGGCTAGGCGCCATTATTTTAGAAACTGCATTAGCTGGCTCAGACAATGCTGCGTTGAGCTCAGCATCTGACACCGACTACATCCTCCGCAAAACTGACGGCACTGTCATTAACAACTTCATTGAATTTAACGTTGGTCAGATAGCGCAAGACATTGAACTTGTCCCTGTCGCTGATGACAACACTGAGGTTCCTGAAGAGCTCAACTTTACGCTTGTTGAGCATGCTGATTATCAAATCAACCCAACTGGACGCAGCGTTGAGATGAAAATTCTTGACAATGAACCAGGAATTACGCAAGACAGCATGCTGCTGTTTGCGCAAATGTATGCTGAAGGCGATGCCGATACCGATGCCACCGGCTTAGCAGCACTGCGCCTCTCAAATGACAATAGCTATGCCATGCTAGACATGGAATATAGCAACCTTACCTCAGACCAAACGGCAGCTCATATTCATGTGGCAACGCCAGTTAGTGGGCCAATTGTCTACAGTGTTGGGATGGGCCAAATTAATGGTGACCGCTGGGATATTGAAGCGGCGCATCACTTGGTCACTAATCAAGACACCTTAGATGCATTGTTAGGCGGGCATCTTTACATCAATGTCCATAGTGCGGACTATAACGGCGGCGAAATCCGCGGGACGTTTGCAACCGTTGATGGCGGCATAGCCATGCAACTGCCGCCTGAGCCTGATCCAGTTACGGTGCTCACTGGCGCTGAACTTGAACGCGACATTGCGCGGTTCCTAACTCAAGCGACCTTTGGCCCAACGCCGGAAACCATTGCGGATATGCAAGCTCGTGTTGCGTCACATGGCGGTGACCGCATTGCTGCTTATGACGAATGGCTTGAGGAGCAAATGCTGCTGACAGCCCCATCCACGCTTGATTTTGCACTGGCACAAATGCGCATGTATGCCGACACCAATGGGACTAATCTCAATTGGGCGGCGCGTAATTCTGGCTTTGAACCGGCTTGGTATACCGGAGCAGTCTATGGCAAAGCACAGTTGCGTGAACGAATTACGTTTGCGCTGAGTGAAATCTTTGTCATTTCGCAAGAAGACAACTCGCTTGATGACAACCCATGGGCAACTGGGAGCTATTACGACATGCTCAAGGGCAACGCGTTTGGGGACTACCAAACACTGCTGACGGATGTGTCTACCCACCCCGCAATGGGCATGTATTTGTCTCACCTGCGTAACAGCATGGAGCAAATTGATGGCGACGGCAATATTATCTCGTCACCAGATGAAAACTATGCGCGCGAGGTGATGCAGCTCTTCTCAATTGGCCTTGTGCAATTGCACCCAGATGGTTCTATCAAGCTGAGCGCAGAAGGCTTGCCAACGCCAACCTACGACCAAACTGATATTACTGAATTAGCTCGGGTCTTTACTGGTTGGGGCATGGCCGTTACAACGCCTGACAACGGCGTAACGGATAGCACTATTGAAAATACAAATTTCAATTTCTGGGGCTACTCTAAAAACGACCAGGCTTACTATCACCCGCATTTCATGCAAGCCATGAAGATGTTTGAAGACAACGGCAAGTTGCCAACGCAGGGCGGCTATCTACGATATCACGATAACTTGCAAAAGACGGTGTTAGGCCAAACGATCCCAGCTGGGCAAACGGGTCAGCAAGACCTAGACCAAGCAATGACAATGTTGGCGACGCACCCAAATACAGCGCCATTTATTAGCTACCGGCTTATTCAGCGCTTGGTCACGTCTAACCCCTCACGCGGCTATATCTATCGCGTTTCACAGGTGTTTACAAATACCAACGGGGACTTAGGCGAAGTTGTCAAAGCGATTTTGCTGGACCCAGAAGCCCGTAACTTAGACCACCTGAATCGAGTGAGTCAAGGTCGCTTGTCTGAACCATTGGTGCGCTTGGTTGGCGCAATGCGCGTGATGAATGCAGTGTCGAGTACGCATAACGACTTCCAGTTGGTCACCCTCAATGCATTTGGGTTACCTGCAGAAGAAAATGCGCTGTATGAAGACAACACCAGCGTTATCTACATTTCGCAGAATTCTATGTTGTATGGCGATGGCTTCCGACAGTCGCCGCTGTATGCGCCTAGCGTGTTCAATTGGTTCTCTCCAGACTATGTGCCAGCAGGTGGCGTCTCAGAAGCAGGGCTGGTAACGCCTGAAATGCAAATTGCGACTGAAAATAACGTCATCAATGCCTACAACACCTATCAAAACTTGGCGCTGTGGAGCGGCATTTGGGGTCAAAAACCGCAGCACAATGGCGAAACCTCAAAGATTGTGCTGCCATCCACATCACCTTTCCATGACATTTATACCGATGTGCTAGACACCAATAACGACGGTGCATTCACATCGGCTGACGCTTCATTTGATGACGATGATGCCATCCGCAATGCAACCATTGCTCTTGTGGACGCGTTAGACGTTTACCTTTGTGGCGGCTACTTAGCTGCGAATGCCACCGGCGACACGCTAACGGACCCGCGTGAAATCGTCATTGCTGGCGTTTATGACGCACATTACTGGCGTGACGGCGGCTCAGACGATGCAGCTGCCACCGCTCGTGATCGCCGCGTGCGCGAAGCTGTCTTGTTACTTAGCACTGCACCACAGTGCATCATGCAACACTAAATCACTATGACTAACTCTAGTAAAACGTTTTCTCGTCGCGAATTTCTGCGCCAAGCTGCTTGCGCTGGCGTTGGCCTTGGTCTGACAACCATGGTCAACCAGTTAGCGCCATTGCGGTTGGCGTCTGCGGCACTGGCCCAGCAAGATCTCAATGACTACAAGGCATTGATCTGCATCTTTATGTCTGGCGGGAACGACTCGAATAATTTGCTGGTGCCTATGGGGACTGCCGCTAGTAGTGATTTACGCGCCGATTATGAAACTGGGCGTGGTCAGCTAGCGCTGAATTCTGGCATGCATTCACTGAACCTGAACAACTCTGGCGCAGCGTTCAATAAATATCATGGTGGCTCTATTTATTCACTTGGGGCGCATCCGAGCGCGCCGGAAGTGGCAGAGATGTTCAACAGTGGTGACTTAGCGTTTGTTTGTAACGTTGGGTCGTTGGCGTTTCCAATTGAAAGTCGGCAAGACTTAGTTGATGGGCGCGTTGTCTTACCACCATCACTCTATTCACACTCTGACCAAGTCATGCAATGGCAAACCTCCATTCCAGACCAGCCGTTTGAGACTGGCTGGGGCGGTCGGGTGGCAGACCTAATGCATGGTGCTTATAACAGCGATGCGTCACGCGTTTCAATGTCAATGTCGATGAATGGCGTGAATGCGTTTCAACGCGGAATTGGCAATGAGACGTCAGCGTTTACAGTTGGCACCAATGGCGTGACGCCAATTAAAGGGTTTGGTACGAGCTACAGCGCTGCCTATGCTGGCGATTCAACGTTTCATAATCCGGTTTACAACACTAATGAACAAGGTCACCGTCTAAAAGCAATGGAAAGCTTAGTGAAGCTTACCCATGCCAACCTGATGGAAGACGCGTACTCCAACAAAATTGTGAGCGCGCGGAATGTAGAAGATGCCATTGGGGATGCACTCATTCAAGCAGATAGCAGCGGGGTCGATTTTGATAGCCATTTTGCTGCGATTGATACTAATTTAGCGCGCCAACTAAAAATGGTGGCGCGACTTATCTCTGGACGTTCTTTCTTAGGCAATCGCCGTCAGGTGTTCTTTGTGAGCGTGGGCGGTTATGACATTCATAAGAACCATCTCTCTGCTCATGCAGACTTGATGGACGAGCTATCAAAATCGTTAGCAGCGTTCCGGAACGCCATGATTGACGTAGGCGACTGGGACAAGACTGTCGCATTCACGGCCTCTGACTTTAGCCGCACCTTTACTGCCAATGGTCCAAACGCCGAAGACGGGACGGATCATGCTTGGGGGAGTCATATGATGGTGGCCGGTGGTCCGGTGATTGGCGGGCAGCTTTATGGTTACTATCCTTCGTTGAAGGTGGGTAATCAAGAAGGGTCTATTGATGCGCACACCACGCGTGGTCGCTGGATTCCGTCAACGGCTGTAGACCAATATTCAGCGGTATTAGCACGCTGGTTTGGCGTTGAAAGTAACGCCATGGAAGAAATTTTCCCGAACCTTGGCCGCTTCAATAATCCATTTACAAGTACTGAACCCAATCTGGCATTTCTGCCAATGATTTAGATTAGACTGCTGTCGTGTGTTGATTGCACGAGAAATCCCAACTGCGGGCAGGGACTTAACTTCACTAAGTCGTGTAGAAAGCAGTATTTGACCAGAATTTGCTTATTTCTTCATAGAGAAATGTGTTCTGGCTAAATCAAACCTTCATCCCAAATAGGTTAAGAAAGCAATATACTGATTCTGTGAAGATGAATACGTGAAACAATTCATCTTTATATTCAGATGCGCCGACTTAATCTCATTGCTCCAAAACGCCAACTGGCGCCGTTTGAAACGCTGTTTCAGTATCGGCTTACGACTAGCCTGCTTCTCATTATGGCTTGTCTTGCACTGGTTAATTCCATTGCGTTGGCAACCGTATATTCACTTACTTCCATTACTTATTTGTTTGGATGGGTCTTTACGCTAACGATGTTTGCGGCGTATTGGCTCTGTCGGAACAAGGGCTTTGAACTAAGCGTACTTGTTGCCATCGTAGGTTTCCTCGCTTACATTGGCTTGGCGCTTGTCGAGCAGTTCCGAGTTGGCACGTTAATCAGCGATACGTTCTACTGGCTGCTGCCGCTGTTGGCGTTTGCTGGCATTACGCTATCCAGTAAGCGTTTTGCAATTTTGACGGTGTTTGTCTGTACTGCGATGGTCGCTCTTATTTTGCTGCGTCCCGAAATGATTGCCGCTGGATTTGTACGCCCAGTCGGGGTGATTTTGTCAGTTTGTGGCCTGATCTGGTATGCCAGTCGTTTACGTGATGAAGACCGCAGCCGACTGCGACAGCAGGCTCAAGAATTAACGTCTCTCAATCGAAAGCTTGATGACCAACTGATGATCAAGGCGTTGGAAGTGGCTTTAGTGAATGATGAACGTGTTCGTACTGAACATGCACTACGGGCTGCCCAGCGGTTACAAACCGTTGGGGTATCTGCTAGCTCCATTGCACATGACTTCCGCAATCTTGTTGCGGCAGCACGGATGCAAATTGAATTGTCCATTCGGCATTTAGAAGAGGATCACAAGGCATTTCGGCATAGCATGAAAGCCAACGATACGTTGCTGAATACAATTAGCTTAATCAATCAGTTGTTGGTCTATACAGGTGAGCTTGATTCGAATATTGCTGAAATTGAACTAAGTTCTTTTTCATATCAAACCTGTGAAGCATTGCGCTTGCTCATCCCCAGCAATGTAAGCCTTGTACATGATTTAGATGATGCGCCAGCCTTGCCTGTCATGGCAAATCCTGCGCAATTGCAGCAAGTTGTCATGAATTTAGTGATTAATGCTTCAGAGGCTATTGACGGGAGTGGGCAGGTCTATGTCATGACAGACTATGTGTCTTACTCCGACGTAGATCAACCCAACTTTACGCATGGCAATGAGCGTTGGGCACCGGGCGACTATGCGGTGTTGCGCGTTAGTGACAACGGGATTGGGATGTCACCAGAAACACAGCGCAAGATTTTTGATCCATTCTTTTCTACGAAGGCGAAGGAAGGCCGTGGACTCGGGATGGCTGCAATTCTTAGTATTTTGGAAGAGCATAACGCCTTGCTGATGTTAGATAGTGAAGAGGGCCTAGGCACGACGTTTTGCATCTTCCTGCCCCAAACAAGGGCTGAGGTAGAAACAGAGCTGCAGCCTGCGTAATTTTAGTCACGGACAACTCTTATCCTCTCGGCATACAATTAGGTATGCCAACCCTCTCAGATCGATCTCGACAATTTGCCGTGCCTGTGACTATGGGCATTTTCCTGTTTATGAATTGGTGGACAGGTGCTGTTCGCTTGGGTGGCGTGAGCCAAGGCGAAATTGCATTTCTGTTCCCAACGCTTTTTACTCCAGAATTTTATGTATTCTCTATCTGGGGCATTATCTATATGTTGCTCATTGGATATGCAGGCTATCAACTGTGGCCGGGACAGGCAGCACGCACTATCCATCGCCAGATTGGCTGGCCTTTGACAATTGTCAATTTGATTGGCGGTGCATGGTTAGTCACTTGGCATTTGCTGTACCTGTGGTGGTCTGCGCTAATCTTGGCGACTATGTTAGCGCTTGTCTTACTAGTGTTTGTGCGCATGCGGGTGGGACAGTACAAAGTTTCAGAAGCTGATTTTTTACTGGGGCACCTGCCGTTCTCAATTTACCCAGCTTGGTTGAGTGTCGCGTTGATTGCCAATATTGCGATTGCACTTAAGGAAATGGGCTGGTCTGGTTTCGGGATTTCCGAACCCATTTGGACCGTAATACTGATGTCAATTGCTAGCCTGATTGCAATTGTTGTTCAACTTCGCTATTGGTCACCAGCGTTTGTCGCGGTGCTGGTGTGGGCATTTAGTGGTATCTGGGTGCGTAATGGTGACATAGCGCCTATTGGAACATTGACGCTACTGCTCTGTGCGCTACTCATTGCGTTTGTGATTGTGCGGGGCAGACGCCGGATTGGTATTACTCTTCCATTACAGCCGCCATTAGCTTGATTTTTAGCTCAAATGCGTCGGCGACTTCAACAATTTTTGGCACGCTAGGTGGAGTGACCTCAAAGTCTGACATTAGCAAGGTTGCTGTCGCTTCACCACGCACTTCAGTTTCAGAAATGGTGGCAACGGTGGTGAATGTCACTGGTTGCGTGACGCCATGAATGCTGAGATCCCCAACTAAATCAAACGCAATCTGATCTGCCTCGCGCACAATATTCGCTGCTTCGGAAATTTCAAACGTTGCAATTGGATAACGCCCTGACTCCAGCCAGTTTACTTTCAAAATTTCATCACGCTCTGCTTTACTTGTGCGCAGCATAGTCAAATCAACGCTGATCTGCCCGCCAACCAAGGTTGGGTCTGCCTGCGTGAAGTCAATGGCTATTTCGCCGCGAATCGCACGTGTTGCGCCAATGGTGGTGACTTCACCATAACGCGGATTGGATCTAAGTAGTTCGCTGGCGTTTTCTAAAAACGTCTCTGTGATGATGTAATTGACATTCGACTGGCTGGGACTAACCTTGAATAGGGTTGCCTGCTCGGGGTAAGTTGGTGGGGCTTCGGTGGGTGATGGTAGAGCGGCTTGTAATGGTGTACAAGCAGTTAGAAAGAGCAGGCTGAGGGCTAAAAACCAGTATCGCATACATTGATTGTATCGATGTTGGTGGCTTAACGACAAAGCGCCTTTCTGTACGAAAGGCGCTTTGGAAAATGTATTGATTTATGCTTTCTGGGCTGCCATCAGGTCTACAAACTGTTGGAACAGCTTGCGGGCATCGTGCGGTCCTGGTGATGCTTCAGGGTGATATTGCACGCTGAAGGCTTTGAGTTCATCACAGCGTAGTCCTTCTACGCAGTCATCATTCAAATTGATGTGTGAGACAACAACATTGTCTGGCAGCGAGTCTGCATCTACGGCAAAGCCGTGATTGTGTGAACTAATTTGCACTGCTTTGGTGTCTGTTTCTTGAACAGGTTGGTTTGTGCCACGGTGTCCAAACTTCAATTTATATGTTGTTCCACCCAATGCAAGCCCAAGTAGCTGGTGCCCTAGGCAAATGCCAAAGATAGGTTTCTTGCCGAGCAATTCTTTGAGCGTGTCAATTGCATAGCCCACGGCGGCAGGATCACCAGGTCCATTTGATAAGAAAATACCGTCTGGATCCATCGCCAATACTTCTTCAGCGCTGGTGCTGGCTGGCACAACGGTAACCGTGCAACCATAATCGGTGAGCAGGCGCAGGATGTTACGCTTGATGCCAAAGTCAAATGCGACGACTTTATGTTGTGCTGGGTCAGCTTGCCGTTCTTTGCCAACGCGCCATTCATCTGGCCAACCTTCTTCCCACTGGTAGAGGGCATTGCAGGTGACTTCACTGGCAAGGTCGGCGCCTTCCATGTCACGAGCGTTTTTTGCCATTTCAACTAAGCGGTCTGCATCGACATTGACAGAAGAAATTGCTGCTCGCATTGCACCAACAGTGCGAATGTGTTTGACGAGCGCGCGCGTGTCTACATCTGTAATTGCGACTACGCCTTTGTCATCTAAGTAGTCTGGCAGGCTCATTGTGCTGCGATAGTTGCTCACAATTGGGCTGACAGAGCGCACAACAAAGCCTTCTAGCCACGCTTGCCCAGATTCATCATCTTCTGGGGTCGTGCCATAGTTGCCGATGTGTGGTTGGGTCATCACAACGATCTCGCCATGATAAGAAGGATCGGTAAGGATCTCTTGATACCCGGTCATACCGGTGTTAAACACGATTTCACCCGTGCGTTCACCAATTGCACCAAATGCGGTGCCCGGCCACAGTGTGCCGTCCTCTAGTGCCAATAAAGCTGGAGTTTTGTTGGTCATATCCTGAACAAAAAGTTTGTAACGTTCCTAAAAATTGCCGCCAAAGTTTAGCACACGCTGATGGTATCCCGTTTCGGAAACACTTTACAGAAATCGGGCTTGGAATAACAACAGTTTTACGAAGCTACCAGTTCCATGTTTCCAAATCAGATAACATTTGCCGATTGACAAGGTCTAAATGGAGCGGGGTGATCGAGACATAGTTATTCAAGATAGCCCCACCGTCTGTGCCGGGGATGTTTGCAGTCGTTGGCATATCGCCCGACAACCAATAGTATTTTCCGCCACGTGGGTCTAAACGCTCATCTAATCGATCATGATAAAAGCGCTGCCCCTGAGTAGTAACCTGAATTCCTTGAAGTTCTTCTTCAGCTACGCCAGGAATGTTGACGTTCAAAATTGTGTGTTTTGGCAGACCACGGTCTAGCACTTGTTTGACAACGGTCTTAGCAACGTTTGCTGCTGGGGTGTAGCGCACGCCCGGCTTGTACTCGACGGAGAAGGCAATGCTTGGTATGCCTGCAAATGCGCCCTCAAACGCGGCTGAAACCGTGCCCGAGGCGGTTGCATCTTGCGCTAAATTCAACCCCCGATTAATCCCAGACACGACTAAGTCTACTTTATCAACTGCGCCTAACGCGGCGAGTGCAACACAATCGGCTGGCGTGCCATCAGTCTTTAGCGCGCGTGATCCATCAGATAGACGGGTTTTCATAATCCGCATCGGGTTTGCCAGCGTGCGAGAGTGGCCACAGGCTGTGCGATTACGATCTGGTGCCAGAATAGTGACTTCACCCATTTCGCGCATGGCCTGTGCTAAGGCTAAGATGCCAGGAGCATCGACGCCATCGTCGTTAGTAACAAAAATATGGGGCATAAGTAGTTAGGAGGTTAGATGATCTTGACGTGATCCGTTGGCTTTTTCTTCAGAGCCGTATAGCGGCTGCATTGCATGGCATTACACCGAATGTCTTCAATATAAGGAATGAATGCATCTACGGGGTTGCCGCGGCAGAGCCAATCGAAATAATGTTGAATGATGGTGGCTTGTTTTTCTAGATCAAAATCATGAAAGCGATAGCCTAGCTCGCGTGCCTTTTTTAGTCCGTACACGCCGCCGTAATTGTAAGTTTGAAAACCATCTTCAAACTGAACTTTGAGCGCCAGCCATAAGTAATGCCAGCCAATTTGCTGATATTGCCAGACATGAGTAAGTTCGTGTAATAACCAGCCATGCATGTAATAGTGGGGATCATCTGCATGAACATGCTCTTTAGGCAGTATTTCTGGAAAGAAAACGCCGTTTCCTAGTGCAACGGCGTTACTTTGCTTCTTTGGCCGGGCAGGCATTCGCCGCAGCCAACGCCCAATATTATCGATCCAATTTGGGAACTTAACGCGCTCATAAACCCATACATTTTGGTAATCAATTTGATCGCCAAAGATGGCTTCTGCGGTTGCAATTTCCCAAGCGTATAAGCGCCGTCGACTCATGAAGCAATGGTAACCGTCTTAGGTTGGATTAGCTAGAAGTTGCTATAACCTATTGTGCTCAATCGCATCTAGCAACCCGTTGCAGCAGCGCAACAGCATTGTATAGACGTCATCGAAGCCGCTATCGCCACCGTAGTAGGGATCTGGAACGTCACCACGTCCGTTTGGGTCGAAGTCACGCATTTGATGCACCTTTGCCTCATCTTCTGTATTGCGCGCAAGCGCAAGAATATTACGCCGATTAGAACTGTCCATTGCAATGATGACATCAAATTTATCGAAGTCAGATGTGGTGAATTGACGGGCGCGGCTTGGCAAATGAATATTGTGCTTCTGCCCAACAGCGATGGAGCGCGGATCAGCGTGTTTGCCAATGTGATAGGACGCCGTGCCTGCGGAATCGATGGTGTATTTGGCTGTTAAGCCACGCGTTTTAATGAGGTTTATTAGGATGCCTTCTGCAAGGGGGCTACGGCAAATATTACCAAGACAAACGAATAATACTGAGGTCATATTTATTTTTTACGGCGTATAAGTGCAGCAATTGCGCTTATCTTAATAAGAATCGCTAGCATATATTGCCAGCTATAAGTAAATTATAGTAAATAAAGACTGCACTTTTGTGTATTTGTTTGTACTTCGTTCAGAATTCGGTTATATTTGAGCGGTTTCGCTTTTAAAGCGTTGCAAGAAATAGTCCACACGGTAAAAATCTGAGGTATATGTGTTTGCAAAGTTGAAATCCTCTGTAATTAAGTTAAGAATACTTGCGTTCGGTTTTATTGCTATCGGCCTGCTATTTAGGGCACCCGCCGGCTTTGCCGAAACTAGCACTTTATATTCTGCCTACAAGCACTACTTGCCACTTTCGGGATTGCAAGGTAGCCCACAGCTCTCTACAAATGTCTTCCAGCTAAAGCTTATTTCGGACACGCCGCAGGCAATTGAAAACACTAATCAAGCGATCACTGTGCGTATTTCGCGGACAGGCGACTCGAGCGCGATGTCCCTTCCTATCCAAATTAGTGGGGCTGAAGATGCAACACACAGTTCTGCGTCTTCAGCAGACTATGTCTTCAAAGCCGCAGATAATTCAATTATTACCACTGAAGTTGCGTTTGAAGACGGTCAACTTTGGCAAGATCTCACCATTGAGCCTGTTCAAGACGGATTAGTCGAAGTCCCTGAGCAATTACGGCTTGAAATTGTTGATAACACCACTCAATATGACGTTGATCCAGATCAACAGCTTTTAGTGCTCGAAATTTTGGATGATGAACCTGGTGTCACTGCGAACAGCACCTCCTTAATAGCAGATTTACAAGCGGAAGATGGGGTCACGTCAACTGCAACAGGAACTGCAACTATCCAGCTTTCAAACGACAACAGCTACGCGCTAATTGATTTATCTTTTGCTGATCTCACTTCAACTCAAAGTGCAGCGCGGATCCATATTGCTACGACGACTGATAGAGCGATTGTCCATAGTATTAGTACTGGACAAGTTGATGATGACCGTTGGGATATTGAAGCGTTTCAAAGCTTTGGTACAGACCAAAACACTCTAGATGCGCTGCTTGCTGGTGATCTTTTCATCACAATCCACTCTGAAGATTACCCAAATGGAGAGCTTGGAGGGGCATTGAACCTTTCAACATCAACTGTTGCAATCGCGCCAACGGCAACGCCGTCTCCAACTTTAGAGGTTGAACCGACAATAGATCCTAATGCAACACCGGATCCTAATGCGACGCCAGATCCTGATGCGACGCCAACTGAGCTTGCGCTTCAACCTTACGCGACAAATAACGTATTCTCGTTGGAATTAGTGTCAGCAAGCGCCCAAGCGATTGAAAAGACCAACCAGATTATTACAGTTCGCATCTCTCGCACAGGTGACACAGACGCCGTGACTTTGCCAGTGACATTCTCTGGCTCGGCTGATGCTGCATTTAGCTCTGCAAGCGCAACTGATTTTGAATTCAAATTGGCGGATGGCTCAACAGTTGTAAATAATGAAATTGAATTTGCTGCTGGAGAGACTGAGCATGAGCTTACGATTGAACCAGTTGTTGACACCTTAATTGAAGTCCCAGAAAGACTAACGCTATCAATCGTTGAGAATGCAACGGCTTACCAAGTTGCTGCAGCAAATAAGTCTTTGGATTTGGAAATCCTAGACGATGAACCAGGCATTACAGCAAATAGTGTCACCATTCTTGCTCAGCAGCTTACTGCCGAAAATGGGGCAATTACGAGTGCAACAGGGACAGCGTCAATTCGTTTGTCAAATGACAATAGCTTTGCACATGTTGACATGACGTTTAGCGGGCTAACGTCCTCACAGAATTCAGCGCACATTCACCTTGCGAATCCTGTGAGCGGCCCGATTATTGAAGGGCTTCCACTTGGAACCCTAGATGATTACCTTTGGAACATTGAAGCAGCAGATGTTTTAGTAACCAACCAGGACACACTAGACGCGCTGATTGGCGGCCAGCTATACATCAATGTTCACTCTGCAAATTACCCAAATGGTGAAATTCGCGGCACGCTGACACCCGTTGCCGGTAGCATCACAACTCCGCCAGCACCGGGTGGAGCTCCCATTGAAACTCTCACTGGAGCAGCACTGCGGCGTGATATCACGCGTTTCTTGACGCAAGCAACATTTGGTCCAACACCTGAAACAGTTGCGGCAATGGAGGCGCGAATTGCCTCTCACGGTGGAGATCGCATTGCGGCATACACCGAATGGATTGATGAGCAAATTGCGCTGGAATATCCTTCAACCTTGGCATTTACTGATGCGCAACTGCGGCAGTTCACTGCGACCAACAGTAACAATATTGACTTCCAAGCGCGCGCGTCTGTATTTGAGCCAGCTTGGTATACCGCTGCGGTATATGGCAACGCGCAGCTACGCGAGCGAATGACCTTTGCGCTTAGTGAAATTCTAGTAGTTTCGCAAAACGACGGTGCATTACGCGCGAATCCTTGGATTGTGGCAAGTTATTACGACATGCTGAAGGATGGCTCATTTGGAAGCTATGAACAACTTCTGACAAATGTCTCAATTCACCCAGCAATGGCGAATTACTTGTCGCATTTGCGCAATAAGCAAGAAACAGTTGATGCTGATGGGAATGTAACCTCATCACCAGACGAGAACTTTGCGCGTGAAGTAATGCAGCTCTTCTCTATTGGTTTGGTAGAGCTACATCCGGATGGCACTGTTAAGCTAGATGCGAATGGGGACCCGCAAATTACTTACTCGCAGACAGACATTACCGAACTAGCGCGTGTGCTAACGGGTTGGGCATATGCCTCAACGACGACAGACAATGGTGAAACGAACACCGTAGTTGAAAATACGCGCTTTACGTTCAATGGATACACCAAAGATAACTTGGCGTACTACCATCCATACTTCACTTCGCCATTGAAAAATTTCGAAGACAACGGTTTGGACCCCTCACATGGTGGCTATCAGCGCTATCACGACAATGGTGCTAAGACGGTCTTAGGGACGAACTTCCCTGCCGGACAAACTGGTGCAGAAGATCTTGCGCAAGCAATGGCAATGCTAGTTGCACACGATAACACCGCACCATTTATCAGCTACCGTCTTATTCAGCGTTTTGTAACATCTAATCCTTCAGCAGGATATGTGCATCGTGTTTCTGAAGTGTTTACAAACACCAACGGTGATCTAGGTGCTGTGATCAAAGCGATTTTGCTGGACTCAGAAGCGCGCAATTTAGCTGGCCTCAATGAAGCTGGACAAGGCAAATTGTCTGAGCCTCTCATTCGGCTTGTCAATGCGTTGCGCTTGATGGAAGGGACATCTACTGTAACTGGAGCCTATCCATTCTCAACGCTGAACACGTTTGGCTTACCTGCTACTGAAAATGCTAAATATGCAGCTGATGTTGAAATTGTGTTTATGAATGACACTGCGATTGAATCTGGGGATGGGTTTGGACAGTCACCATTGTTAGCGCCGAGCGTTTTCAACTGGTTTACACCATTCTATTCAACAGCTGGAGCTGTGACTCAGGCTGGGTTAGTCACTCCGGAAATGCAAATTGCGACAGAAAACAACGTCATCAATGTGTATAACACCTATCATCAGTTGGTAATCAATGGCGGGTTGCGGGCGGAACGGCCACAAAAGAATGCGACCCAAGCAACTGTATTTTTACCAACTGGAACTTGGTTGCACGCTGCATATACAGCAGTGCTTGACTCCAATGGCGACGGCGAAATTACAGAAACTGATACCGGATTTTCTGATCCAGCTGCAATTCGTAACGCGACGCAAACAATCGTGGATCAACTCGACTTGTATTTATGCACGGGTAAGTTGGCAGCAAATGCAACTGGAAACTCAGCGACAGATCCCCGTGAACTCCTGATTGATGGTATTTATAACGGGCTAAGCGACTTAGACAATACAACAGCAATAAACGCGCAAGCCGCGCGTGACACCCGCATCCAAGATGCTGTGTATCTTATTGGTACGGCGCCTCAATGCATTATGCAGAACTAAGTTGGAGGCAGAATAGATTATGAAGAAAAGTAGCAAAACCTTCTCACGCCGAGAATTTATCCGCCAAGCCGCTTGTGCTGGAGTTGGCTTAGGTCTTACGACAATGGTCAACCAGTTGGCGCCATTGCGGCTCGCAAACGCTGCACTGGCCCAGCAAAATGTCAACGATTACAAAGCACTCATTTGTATTTTCTTGTCTGGTGGGAATGACTCAAATAATTTGCTGATCCCAAATGGCACTGCTTCGTCGAGTGATCTGCGTGCGGACTATGAAACGGGGCGTGCACAGCTGTCAATTTCTTCTGGCTTGCACAACTTAGATGTTAGTCAATCAGGCGCGATTTTCAATAAATACCATGGGGGGACATCACACTCTCTTGGTTTGCATCCGAACGGGCCAGAAATGGCAAAAATGTATGCGGATGGTGATTTAGCATTTATTTGTAATGTCGGGTCATTGGCCTTTCCAATTCCAAGTCGTCAAGACTTCGTAGATGGAAATATTCCATTGCCACAGTCCTTGTACTCTCATTCTGACCAAGTGATGCAATGGCAAACGTCAATCCCAGACCAACAATTTACAACGGGCTGGGGGGGACGCATTGCGGACCTTCTACACGGGTCTTACAACGCTGGTTCATCTGGTGTGTCTATGCACATCTCCATGAGTGGTGTGAACACGTTCCAACAAGGGATGTTAGACCAGTCATCATCGTTCTCAATGGGATCTAACGATGTGACCTCTTTGAAAGGTTATGGGAATAGCTATGCCAGTGCCTATACAGGTGGCGCAACGTTTTCAAACCCGGCATATCAAGATAATCGGCAGGGGCATCGCCTAGAGACCCTAGAGAATTTGGTCAAGCTTACCCACGCTAATCTGATGGAAGAAGCTTATTCCAACAAGATTATTACTGCGCGTAGAGTAGAAGACGTCGTTGGGGAAGCACTTTTGTATGCAGACAATACGGGGATTGACTTCGGGGCACACTTTAGCGCTGTTTCTTCTAGTCTTGCGAACCAATTGAAGATGGTTGCACGCCTCATTGCTGGCCGGAGCGTATTAGGCAACCGCCGTCAGACGTTCTTTGTCAGCATTGGTGGTTACGATATTCACAAGAATCATCTCTCTTCCCATGCTGCCCTTATGGATGAGCTTTCTAAGTCTTTGGCGGCATTGCGCAGTGCGCTGACTGAAGTAGGTGACTGGGATAAGACAGTTGCTTTTACTGCATCAGATTTCAGCCGTACATTCACAACAAATGGCCCGAACCCAGATGGTGGTACTGACCATGCTTGGGGTAGCCATATGGTGGTTGCCGGTGGCCCTGTACTTGGTGGAAAGATTTATGGTCATTTCCCTGCACTAAAAGTAGGTAACCAAGCGGGCTCTATTGATGCGAGTGGCTCACGCGGCCGGTGGATTCCAAGTACCGCGGTTGATCAATACTCTGCAGTGCTGTCGCGTTGGTTTGGTGTTGAGTCGAATGCGATGGACGAAATTTTCCCCAATCTCGGGCGTTTTGATGACCCGTTCACGAGCAGTAATCCCAACTTATCCTTCCTGCCTGTGTAGTTTGGCTGTTACGTTATGCGAGAGATTAGAGAAGTGCACGTAAATTATTCACACTCACAAGTGCGGTTCAAACGGTTGCTTAGAAGAGCCTTACAGCTTGCGCTATTTGTGGGGCTTTTGGGGCTAAGTTACAACCCTGTGTTTGCTGCAACGCTAACAGTGACTAGCGCCGCAGATTCCGGCGCAGGAACGCTGCGAGACACTATTGCTAGTGCATCCAATGGTGACGAAATTGTTTTTGACGCCAGTCTAAACGGCGGGACTATTACGTTGGCTAGTGTGATCGACATCGCAACAAATGTGACGATCAATGGGAATAGCCAGATCACGTTGAGTGGCGGCAATAGTAATCAAATTTTCGATATCGACAATGGCACTACTGTGACAATTGATGGCATCACATTTGTAAATGGGCGGCATGCTACTTTACATGGTGGTGCTATTACCAATAGCGGTAATTTGACCATCACCAATAGTATGTTTAGTGGGAATAATGCTGGGCAGAATGGTGGTGCTATTTTTAGCGATGGGACCGTGACGGTTTCAGACAGTAATTTCATTAGCAATACTGCTGGTGCGCGTGGTGGAGCAATTGACAATAATGGGACGTTCACGCTAACAAACGCTCAAATTTCAAGCAATAATGCGACGAATGGCGGTGGCATTGGAAATAGCGGCACGTTTACTGTCGAAAAGGCACAATTCGTCAACAATACAGCTTTTACGGGCGGTGGGATTGCCAACTCAGAAAACTTTTCTGTAACAGATAGTACGTTTTCGGAAAATACGGCTGACAATGGCGGCGCGATTTATAACTCGGGCGAAATGACAGTTGAAAACAGCACAATTGTCGGTAATCGCGCGTTGGACGGTGCTGGTGCATCTAACACCAATGTGCTTAGTCTGAACAATACGACACTTTCAGCAAATATTGCGACTAACCTTGGTGGTGCCGTTTATAACTCGGTGACATTGAACCTCCGGAACAGTACGCTAACGCTGAACGAAGCAACGAGCGGCGCAGGGATCTATAGCATCTCTAATTCCACATTTTCAACACACACACTTATTGTGAACCAAAATAGTGGTGATGACTGTGTAGGCGATGTCACCTCTAATCGCTATAACATCGATAGTGATGGCACCTGTAGCTTTACCAGCACCGGCGACCAGTCGGATCAAGATATTGAATTAGGCGAGCTAGCTGACAATGGTGGGGAAACGCAAACGCACCAAATTCCACCAGGTAGTGTTGCGCATAATACTGGGAATACAAGCTGCCAATCAACAGATCAACGTGGCACGGCGCGCGCGCAAGATACTAATTGTGACATTGGCGCTCACGAATTGATTGTGCCAACTATGGCAATTTTGGGGAACGGTGTTCCGCTTACAACAGGTGACACTACCCCTGACGTTTCCGATTTCACTGACTTTGGCAATGTACCAATTGGGACGCCTAAAACGACTAATTTTGAAATTACGAATACAGGTGAAGCCGATCTAGTTATTACCGCTATTGATAGTACAGATCCTCACTTTGAGGGGTTAGATTTACCAATCGTTATCCCTGGGAACAGTACAGTTGTCTTGCCTATCCGCTTTTCACCAAATGAGTTAGAAGAGCTAACATCTACGATTACCATCACGCATAATGATCCAAATCAACCGCCATTTGTTTTTGCTGTGGTGGCAACAGGTGTTCCACCAATTGATGGCAGTAGTATTGGCGGTGTCAGTAACGGTCCCGGCACTTACGTTGAGGGGAGCTATTGGACAACCCCTGAAAATGGTTGTTGGCAAGGCGAATTTCTGTCAGGGTGTGTTTACCTGAATTTACAACGGGTTGATCATGCAACTGGTGGCAACCACTACTTGGACGCTGCGGAGGTAACAGTTCGTGATAACAGAGTCTGTTTGAACGTGCCTGCCGGATATCAGATTAGTGGGTACACGCTTAACCAAGATCCGAAGGAATTTTTCTTTGGGTCAAACTGTTTCCAATTTGATCCAGCTATTCATTTCAATGTCTACCGGATTGATTTTGCGATCATTCCAAATGTAGGGAGTGAAGAGACACCAAATTCTGGCACGGGCTTCTTCGTTGCTGGTAATGGTGGGGCCGGTTCGGATGCTGATCGAGGTGCCTTCTTTGCACAAGGGGCTGCCGCTAACCCAACGGCTGTTCCGCCAACCGCGACTTTGCTCCCAACAGCGGAGCCTACACCGGACCCAACGGAAGTGATTAGTGCGACAGCAACTGCAAACGCTGTAGCGCAGATCCAAGCGCAGGCAACAGCAGATGCAGACCCAACACGAGTAGCGGCGTTGGCGCAACAGGCTGAAGTCTCAAGTGCTTCTACGGCTAGAGCAGAGGCGTTAGTGATCCAAACGCCTGTCTATAGCGAAGAGGCCGCTGCTAGGATAACGCGCGTGAGACTTTATTTCTGGCAAGAAATAACGCTGTACGTCCTCATTGGGGGCAGTGTGATTGCGCTCGGGCTGCTGGGCGGGATGGCGGCTCAGTCAATGGTCTACAACCGCGAAGAAGACGAATAGTATAAAAAAAGAGCCACTCTGCAGAGTGGCTCTTTTTTTATACAGTTACGGCGACAACCGCACAATTTCCCAGTTGCCATTGGCTTGTTTCCGATAGACAACCCGGTCGTGCAGGCGACTAGGGCGTCCTTGCCAGAACTCAATTTCCTCTGGCACCACGCGGTAGCCACCCCAATAGTCAGGCACGTCAATCTGCTCGGCCTCGGCATATTCAGCGGTTAGCGCTGCTAGCTTGTCACTCAAATCCGACCGCTTTTCTACAACGCTGCTTTGCTTAGATGCCATCGCACCGAGCCGACTGGCTTTGGGCCGCCGATTGAAATAGGCATTCGACATGTCATACGGCACTTTTTCGACAGTACCGGTAATGCGGACTTGGCGTTCCAGCACGTCCCAGAAGAAAGCTAGCCCGGCATGCGGATTGGCAGCTAGCTCTTGCCCTTTCCGGCTGGTGTAGTTGGTGTAGAACACAAACCCGTGTTCATCAAACCCTTTGAGCAACACAATTCTGACTGATGGCTTGCCGTCAGCATCAGCCGTTGCGAGTGACATCGCATTAGGCTCAATTAGATCGCTGGCGCTAGCGTCCGCAAACCAGTCTGCAAATTGCGCAAACGGATCAGCGCTGACGTTTTCAATCAGCAAATCGCCTTTTTGGTATTCCTTCCGCCGCGCATTGATTGCGTCACGAACAGCTTGAGTACGAGCTCGTTGAGAGAGAAGTTTATCGTTCATGGGATTATGTAACGTTTCCACAGGGTAGTGACATGACGCGTCATGTCACTACCCTGTGACGATCATTTAGGATATTTAGAAGCTTATCAACTTTTGCTTGTACGCGCAGCCGTGTGCCAAAAACGTACAGCCCTACGCCAAAAACAAAATCGCCACGCCCCCAATTGCAATTAGCGTCCCAACAATCGACTGCCACGAAATGTTCTCGTTGAACACGTAATACCCAATCGGGATCATAAACACTGGGGGCAACGCCAACAACGTACTCGCAACCCCAAGGTGAGTCGTCTTGAACGCCACGCTAGACAGCCACACCCCAATAAACGGACCGAAGAAGACCGTAATCAGCAGCAGGAACGATGCCCGTCGCTCGCGGTACAGCACTTTGTAGCTGGACACCAATTCACGATAAAACAACAAAATGATCGCCGTAGCGACAATCCCACCAATGATGCGCACCAAGGTGGCATTCAACGCGGAAATATCCCCTGTTTCAAAGGCTAGCCGGGTCATAAAAGCGCCAATGCCTTGCCCTGCGGCAGCGAGAAATCCAAACAGTACACCTAGCTTGTAATTGGTGTACTCTGGGCGTGACGTCACGCTATTGCGGTCAGAGATCACCCATGCAACGCCGCCTAAGGTGACTCCCATCCCTAGAATTTGAGTCGTGGTGGAAACTTCCCCTAAAAAGACCCATGCCAACAATGCGCTAAATAGCGGGGCGCAGACCATCAACAGCATGCCTAGGCGCGGGCCAATGTAACGGTAAGAGCCAAATAGAAAGATATCGCCCAGCGCTAGCCCAACTGCCCCTGAGGTGAGCAGCCAGCCCCATGCGGTCGGCGTAATGTCAACTGTCCACGGCATGCCTGTAATGAACCAATTACTTAGCAGCAAAAACACAAACGTGACGGGCAGCCGAAAGGCTTGCATCACGCGTGAGTTGACATCTTTTTCATGGATGAGACCCACTAACATACTGCCAATGGACCACAAAATTGCGGCGGAAAGTCCTGCGATCATAAGAAAAAAGCTCGGCGCTGAGGCCGAGCTTGAGGTTGTTTTGGTTACAAAATGTCTCAAAGTCCTCTAAAGGACTTTGAGATGTGGTCAGTTCGTTTACGAATCCCGCAACACTGCGCCGAGTTCATACCCCAGTCGTTTGACGATCTTCGTGCGGATCTTAGCAGCGTCTTTGTCGGTCAGAGTCTTGTCCATCGATTGATAGGTCAAACGATAGGCAAGGCTTTTCTTTCCGTCGCCTAACTTGTCACCGCGATAGACATCGAAGAGGTCGGCTTTTGCAAGGCTGCGACCACCAGTTTGTTTGACTAAGAATTCTACTTGTGACGCGGGAATGCCTTCATCCACAATCAGCGCGATGTCTTCAATGATTGCTGGGAAGCGAGAAATTGCTGTGGTTTTGTAGGTGCTTGGAATTGCCGCCACAATCGCACTGAGATTCAGGTCCGCGACCAAGACAGGTTGGTCTCCCATGCCGTAATTCCCACGCACTTGTGGATGCAGTTCTCCGAATGTGCCAAGGTTGGCGTCGCCAATCATCAGCGCGGCGGTTTTACCCGGCGCAAAGGTTGGATGTTCAACGGCCTTTACGCTGTAAGGTGCCAAGTGCAATCCATCCACAGTCGCGTCAATGATGCCTTTGAGGTCATAGAAGTCCATGGCTTCTGGGGCGTTGGCATTCCACGTTTCTGCATCGCGCTTGCCTGTGAGCAAGATCACTAAACGAACTTGTTCTTCTGGCATTTCCGCTTCCCCATTGCTCATGAGGAACACTGGCGCAATTTCAAACAACGCTTGGCGCGGTTGCATGCGATTTTTGGCCGCAATTTCTAGAACGCTATTGAGCAAGCTTTGGCGCATCACGGTCATTTCGGCCGAGATTGGCTTTGCCAACCCAAGGTAAGGGTAGGCGGCATCGGCGCCAAGCTTGGCTTCTTGCTCAGGGCTTGTCAGACGATAGGTGATGAGTTCTTGCAAGCCAAAAGTCACCATCAGATTGCGCACGCGTTGTTCTAGTTCTAACGCTGTGTTGCCGCGTTGCGGTGGCATTTGATCTGAAATTTGCACTTCAGGAATGCGGTCGTACCCATAAATGCGCGCAATTTCTTCGGTAATATCGGCGAGCCCGACAACGCCTGTGCCAACGTCCAAACGGGTGTTTGGCACGGTAATGCGCAAAACATCACCCTGATCTTCAACAGCGAAGTCTAGGGCAGACAAAATGCGCAGCAATTCAGGGCGCTCGATTTCAATGCCGAGCTGGCGCTTGACGTTGGCGACTGGATAGTCCAACACAATTGGTGCAGGCGGCATTGGATAGTTATCAATCATGCCTTGGGCAATGGTGCCACCGCCGAGTTGGCGCATCAGCTCGGCGCCGCGCCAGTTGGTGGCGGCGGCCAAGTCAGGGTGAACGCCACGACTGTAACGGTAACCTGCTTGCGAGGTTTGCAAAGCATATTCTTGGACGCTCTTGCGAATGTTGATGTATTCCCAAGCTGCCACTTCAAGCAAAACGTTGGTGGTGTGGTCCTCTACTTCAGATTCCAAACCACCCATAATTCCGCCCAGTGACAGTGCGCCAGCAGTGTCTGCAACCAAGATGGTGTTTGGGTTGAGCTTCCGGTCGACACCGTCTAGCGTGGTCAACTCTTCACCAGCATCTGGCAAGCGCGTGATGATGGTCGGGCAGTCTGAGCCAGCGCGTTTCTTGAGCGTGTCATAGTCAAACGCGTGTAGCGGATTGCCGGTTTCGAGCATCACATAGTTGGTGATGTCCACCATGTTACTAATCGCGCGGACGCCGCACAGACGCAAACGGCGTTGCATCCAGTCTGGCGATGGCTTGATTTCGATGCCTTCGATCAACGTTGCGGTGAAGCGTGGATTGAGTTCAGGCTCGCGAATATCAATCTTGATGCGGCCTTCAATGCTTGGGCCTTCCATGACTGGCGTGACGGTTGGCATTTTGAACGGCTTATCTAAGATGGCGGCAACTTCACGGGCGACTCCCAACACGCTCGCGTTGCGGATCATGTTTGGCGTGATGGCAATGTCAAAGACAACATCTCCAATGTAGTCCACCAGTGGCGTGCCTGCCGCTGGGACTGGTTCGCCGTTTGGCCCCGGTTCAAAAATGATGATGCCTTCGTGTTCTTCGGAAATCCCGAGTTCTTTTTCAGACGCCACCATGGAGGTGCTTTCAACGCCGCGAATTTTGGCCTTCTTGAGCTTGGTGAGAACCCAGCCCGCTTTGTGACCGTCATAAATTTGGGCGCCAAGTTTGACCCAAGCGGCTTTCAATGGCGTGTCTAGAGTGCCGGCGTTGCGCAAGTGCGCAAGGTTCGGCGCACCCGTTAGCACGACGTGTGTTTCTTCGCCATCGAAGAGGTCGCAGAGCACCAGCTTGTCTGCATCTGGGTGTGGATTGACGCCAACAATGTCAGCAACAATGAACTTTTCACGATCCCAAGGTAGACCAGTGATTTTGGCTTCTTGTTGCCCGGTTGGTTGAGGCAAGCCGATATATTCCATCGCTTCGACTTCAAGGCCAGCGAAGGTCATTTTCTTTGCAAGTTCGTCGGCTGGGATGTCAATGTCGACATATTCTTTCAGCCAAGATAAAGGGACTTTCATGAGTTAGTTACCACCCTGTGCGACGGTTTTTGCCAGTTCCATTGAGAATGCTTTGGGCTTTGGTGGCCCCGCAGGATTGAACACAATCCCTTGCAGACTTGGGATGCTAGCGAGCTTTGTGAACAGCTTGCTACCTTCCAATGCCAGCGTGAGCGGTTGTGTCGCCCCCGGATTTGCTTCCATGTAATTTGCAATAAATGCAGCAGTACAGTCGTCAGCGGTAAAGACGGCTGCAATTTGACGCCCTGCGCCGTCTGGTGCCAACAGTAAGTTCGCACCCCGTTCGGTTTCGCGTAACAAAATTTGAAAGACTGGATAGTGATACAGATAGTTGAAAATCTTTGGATCACTGTCTTCATTGATCAGCATTTGTTCGAGTTTGACGGCCATCGCTGCTTGGCGGAAGTCATCCACCTTGTCGTCCATAAAGCGCAGACCGCTTTCGGTGCCAAGGTCAATGTCAATGACTTTTGCCGCTGTACCGATTAGTTCAAAGACCTCCACGGTACTGAGCTTGGTCATATCGCCCCGAATTTGATCCGGGTCGTTTTCTTGACCAAACTTCCAAATGGCGTCAGCGTCTGAGAAGAGCAGCGCTTGTGGATATTCACGCTGCGTTTCTGTGTCTTCAAAAACGCCTAACTTGATTTGTAAGTTGCCGTTTTTGTCTTTTTGCGTTGGGACTTGCCAGCTGTCATATTCTGCGAGAAAGCGCAGTAGTCCGACATAGTCTAGTTTTTCTGATTTGAACAGCTCGATGCTAGTTCTTGGGACGTTGTTCATTTTCTTACCCAAATTTCTCGGCTAGGGTCTTCACGTAGTGGTTTTCCCTTGAAACCGAGCTTTTGTAATATGTGTTTTGCGGCAGCATTGTCTGCAGCCAAAAACGCTTTGATTTTTTCTTGTTTCAATTGCACGGTGGCATATTGCAGCACTGTCTGTAGTGCCGTTTGCATCCAGCCGTTGCCTTGAAATTCTTTGGCAATTGCAAATGCTAATTCTGGTGATCCCGCTTGCGTTAGGCGTTGCAACCCACAAAAGCCAATGACAATGTTGTCTTCACGGGGGGCGATGCCCCAAAAAACTTCATCCCCATTTGCTTGCCGATGCAGATGCGCACTTAGCAACTGTCGCGTTTGCTCTAAATTGCAATGCGG